>DOVB01000039.1 GCA_003520285.1 Halieaceae bacterium | reverse complement strand
CCGACGTCGATAACGTCAGGGCCGATCGTACCTTGATAAATAGGCAATTCAATGGGGCTTGCTATTCCGTCCAAGCTCAACGAAGCTTTTTTCTCGGTCATAAGAAGGTCCTGAGTGTAAAACTGTGGGCCAATCACTATAGACAATGCCTCCGAATTGTCAATTCGAAGAGGGAACAAAATGCAGGCCAGTGGAGGGTTTGTGGCGAACGGACTAGAATTCGGGTTTGTAATTGTGCTCCGGAAAACCTATAATCGCGACGCTTTTTAAGGGGCTCGCAAAGGCTCGAGAGCTGCGACAGTCATTTGTGGCGGGGGTCTATCTCTGCGAGTTGGCGTGCTGTGCACAGCAGGGTCTTCAGGGGGATTTTAGGTGAAAGACACCCGTCCGGTTAATCTAGATATCAGTACCATCAAGCTTCCAATTACAGCCTACACTTCGATCCTGCATCGGATATCTGGCGTGTTCTTAGTCGGCGCCGTGGGCCTCATGATCTATGCTCTCGACTTGAGCCTAGATAGTGCCGATGGTTTCGCCGCAGTCGCAGCAGTGCTTCAGAATTCCATGGTGAAATTTGTCGCTTGGGTTGTCGCATCGGGGCTCATTTATCACTCGGTCGCTGGTATTAAGCACCTGATCATGGATCTGGGATATGGTGAGACCTGGGAGGGCGGAGTGCTCGGCTCAAAAATTACCTTCGCGGTTTCCTTTCTTCTAATCGCGGCGATGGGGTTTAAGTTATGGTGAGGTCAGTAACCAATATGGGTCGAAATGGCCTGTCAGATTATTTGATGCAACGCATCAGCTCCGTGATTCTCTTAGCTTACTTTGCGGCGGTGGCTGTTATTTTACTGCAAGGCACCACTTTCGAGGCGTGGACCGCCTTGTTCGCGCAAACTTGGATGCGAATCTTCAGTCTGGCAGCACTCCTGTCGGTCGTATTCCACGCTTGGATTGGCATGTGGGGCGTGCTCTCTGACTATGTGACCGAGCGCTTGATGGGTCCGAAAGGCAATGTGTTGCGATTTCTACTACAGTTGCTGATTGGCGCACTTCTCTTCATTTACTTGATCTGGGGCATCCAGATTATTTGGGGTTAAAACATGGCGATGAGAACTATTTCATTCGATGGCGTGATTGTCGGCGGCGGCGGTGCAGGCATGCGGGCAGCACTCCAGCTGGCGCAGTCGGGCTATAAAACAGCGGTGATCTCAAAAGTTTTTCCAACTCGGTCGCACACGGTTTCAGCTCAAGGTGGCATTACTTGTGCCATCGCGAGTGACGATCCCAACGATGACTGGCGCTGGCACATGTATGACACGGTCAAAGGTTCCGATTACATTGGCGATCAAGAAGCGATTGAATACATGTGCAGTGTCGGTCCGGAAGCCATTTTTGAACTGGAGCACATGGGTTTGCCGTTCTCACGAACTGAAGAGGGACGCATTTATCAGCGACCTTTCGGTGGGCAGTCAAAGAATTATGGCGAGGGCGGGCAGGCCGCTCGTACCTGCGCAGCAGCAGATCGTACGGGACACGCCTTGCTTCATACGCTGTACCAGAACAATGTGAAGAATAAGACCGTGTTTTTCAATGAATGGTTTGCGGTCGACCTGGTTAAAAATGCAGCGGGTGCTGTGGTTGGGGTCATTGCCATTTGCATGGAGACCGGAGAGACAGTATTCGTTAAATCAAAAGCGACAGTCTTTGCGACTGGCGGGGCTGGCCGAATCTACGCGTCAACTACGAATGCACATATCAATACGGGTGACGGGATTGGTATGGCTTTAAGAGCAGATGTGCCGGTTCAAGATATGGAAATGTGGCAGTTCCATCCCACGGGTATATACGGTGCTGGAACCCTCGTTACCGAAGGTTGTCGCGGAGAAGGCGGCTACTTAATCAATAAAGATGGTGAGCGCTTCATGGAGCGTTATGCGCCCAACGCCAAAGACCTTGCTGGGCGCGACGTGGTCGCTCGATCGATGGTCCTTGAATTGCTCGAGGGAAGAGGGTGTGGCCCTGAGGGCGATCACGTTTTCCTCAAGCTGGATCATTTAGGTGAAGACGTGCTCGAAAGTCGTTTGCCTGGCATTTGCGAATTGTCGCGAACTTTTGCTCATGTCGATCCAGTGAAAGAGCCAATCCCTGTGGTCCCCACGTGTCACTACATGATGGGCGGCATACCCACCAACGTTCACGGTCAAGCTATCACTCAGGACGCGCAGGGCAACGATCAAATTATCCCCGGTTTGTATGCGTGTGGTGAGGTTGCCTGCGTCTCGGTTCACGGCGCGAATCGTTTGGGCGGCAATTCACTGCTCGATTTGGTTGTGTTTGGGCGAGCCTCAGGCTTATTTATTGAATCGGCTCTGCGAGACGGTATTGAGATGCAGGATGCATCTGATTCCGATATTGAGCGCGCGATGGTGCGTCTCAACCGTCTGAACGCGTCGAAAGGCGGCGAGCGAACAGCAGATCTCAGAAAAGAGATGCAGTCTATTATGCAAAACTATTTCGGTGTATTCCGTCGTGGTGATTACATGCAGAAAGGCGTTGAGATGCTGCAAGCACTTCGCCCTCGCATTGAAGCAGTGGCATTGGAAGATAAATCGAATGCCTTCAACACTGCGAGAATAGAAGCGCTCGAGCTTCAGAATCTGTTCGAAGTTGCAGAGGCGACGGCCATTTCTGCCGAAGTCAGAACCGAAAGTCGCGGTGCGCATGCTCGGGAAGATTATCAAGAGCGAGACGATGAGAACTGGCTGTGCCATTCGATGTACTACGCAGATACCAAGTCGGTGGGCAAGCGGGGCGTTAACTTTAAGCCGCGCACCGTGCCAACATTTGAACCTAAAATTCGTACTTATTAGAGGGCTGTAGGGATGTTAGAAGTCAGTATCTATCGATATAACCCAGAGACAGACAGTGCGCCGTTCATGCAAGACTTTCAGGTAGACACCGGTGGTAAAGACCTGATGGTGCTTGACGTATTAGAGCTTGTTAAGGCTCAGTACGATACTTCTGTGACGTATCGACGCTCCTGTCGTGAGGGTGTTTGCGGTTCAGATGGCGTCAATATCAACGGTAAAAATGGACTTGCG
>DOVB01000165.1 GCA_003520285.1 Halieaceae bacterium | reverse complement strand
TACGTTAAACAACTCACTGGTGCTGGTGTAGAGGCTCAGGTGGCGGAGATCCATGCGATGACAATGAAGCAAGCCTTCGGCATGTATATCGATGATGTGATCACGAAAGGCTATTTAGATGCGACTCTAGATGCACGGTTTGCAGAGCAGGATCTTAGGTGGGAGTCGCGATTTGCCGAGCAAGATCTCAGAATTGAGCAGCGGTTTGCTGAGCAGAATTTGAAGATCGAAAAGCGTATCTCTGAGCTTGATTCGAAATTTGAGAAGCGCTTCAACAGTACCGAGAGCGATTTAAGAGTACTGAAGTGGGGGCAAGCAGTTTTGGTCGCTGCTGTTCTGTTGCCACAAGTAGCTCGGCTGGCCGGGTGATAGGGCTGATTCGCAAAAGAATCCACCAGTGCTGTTTAACCCTAACGGACCAACATACGATCTTCAGCGCATAGATGCTTGGTGCTAAGCTCCACAGTAGAATTTTGGAGCCCAACCTATGATCCACAGAGCAAATCAGAGTGCCGTGCTTGCGTTACTCCTGTTCTACTTGGCATCGCCAGCTTTGGGGCAAGGCGATAGTGCGCCGTATCCGAGCACGTTATTGTGGGGAGATACGCATCTGCACTCTAACTATTCTGCAGACGCAAACACGATCGGAAATACTGCCTTAACACCGATTCATGCTTATGCCTTTGCCAAGGGTGAGCGGGTGCAAGTCACTTCTGAGCTTCACGCACAGCTGACTCGGCCGCTCGATTTCCTGGTAGTGTCTGATCATGCCGAGTATTTAGGGGCACTCGCCGTGCATCGCGATCGTAACTTGCTGGAACGCGTGAGCGAGTTAGCGACTGGGTTTTTTGTGGCCATCATGCAACTGCGAGATGTGCAAGAATCTCCAGAAGATGAGACGGCGATAATTCGCCGTGATACATGGGAGCGCAGTCTCGAGATGGCTGAGGAGGCCAACGACCCCGGAAATTTTAGTGCGATTGCTGGGTTTGAATGGACATCGATGCCTCAGGGCGACAACTTGCATCGCGTGGTTCTTTTTCGAGATGGCATCGAGCGGACTCGTCAGGTACGACCCTATTCAGTATTAGAAAGTCATGACCCACGTGATCTTTGGGCTTACTTGGCGCACTACGAAGCTAAAACCACTGGGCAAGCTCTGGCGATTCCTCACAACGGCAATGTCAGCAATGGCCGAATGTTTGCACTCACTCAATACGATGGAAGTCCAATGACATCAGCCTACGCTGAGGCTAGAGCGCGCTGGGAGCCGTTGGTTGAAGTCACACAGATCAAAGGTGATAGCGAAACACATCCTCTGCTGTCACCTAATGATGGGTTCTCTGATTACGGGACTTGGGATGCTGGAAATTTAGGCGCGAATACCCTAAAACAAGACAACATGTTGGCATTTGAGTACGCGAGATCGGCATTAAAACTGGGTTTGCAGCTTGAAGATTCCCTAGGTGTGAATCCTTTCCAGTTTGGCATGATCGGTTCCACCGATGCGCATACCAGTCTTGCAACGGCCGATGATGACAATTTTTGGGGCAAAGCGGCAAACCAACACCCCAATACTGATAATCGCTTCGAAGGCCCATTCATGATTGTAAGAGCTCCGGTTGAAGGCGGCACACAGCGTAATTGGAGTGATCAGACGATTGGGCCAGATGATGCGGTTATTGAGTCTTGGGAACAGGTAGCGTCTGGTTATGCTGCCGTTTGGGCAACAGAGAATACAAGAGAAGCCATTTTTGATGCGATGAAACGTAAAGAGGTCTACGCGAGCACGGGACCCCGTATCAGCGTCCGATTTTTTGGGGGATGGGATTTAGACGAATCTCGCTTAGCACAGGGCAACCCGATACCCTATTTGTATGCGTCAGGTGTGCCTATGGGTGGTTCGCTTGAATCTTCTCAGAGAAGTGATTCTGTTCCATCTTTTTATGTTTTTGCACAGAAAGATCCTGAGGGTGCAAACCTCGACAGGATCCAAATTATTAAAGGGTGGATTGATGCAGAGGGCGCATTGCACGAGCAAGTCTACGACGTTGCGTGGTCAGGTGAGCGTAGATTAAAAGCGGGGCGCTTACCCCCGTTAACCAGCACCGTTGATCTGAGCGATGCAAGCTATAGTCAGTCTGTTGGTGCGGCAGTGCTCACGACACTGTGGCGAGATCCTGATTACGACGCCAATGAAAAAGCCTTCTATTATGCAAGGGTGCTCGAAATATCGACCCCACGCTGGACCGCGTATGACGAGGCCAGATCAGGACGGCGACATAAAGCAGAGGCGCAGCGCGAGCATCAAGAGCGGGTTTACACCTCTCCGATATGGCTCAACGGAAGCCGCTAGATTAACTCTTAGACCGCGTTGGAACGTGCCGGTCGCAAGTTCAAGATCACCTACGGCGATACACAGAGCAGTGTTGAACCACCCGACGAGTTCAAAGTGGGTTTAACTGTAAAGCTTTGCAGATGCGGAACGATTGATAAGGGCAGGAAGCATTGCAGCACCGGTGAGAGCGATGGGCCCAAACACGATAAGATGGGATGGCCAATGTAGGTTTGTATGATCAAAAAAAAGCACCCTTACGGGTGCTTTTTATTTGGCGGTGGGCCAGGGATTCGAACCCCGGGAACCTCTCGGTTCAACGGTTTTCAAGACCGCCGCTTTCGACCACTCAGCCAGCCCACCAAACTGTTTCAAAGAGCCATGCTCTTTGGAAGACCGCGATTATACCCAGATCACAAAGTGATACAAGGTACGGCCCAATATTTTAGGCAGATTCTCTAGAATCTTCGTTTGCTACCCCGCCTCGAGGATCATTGGGCGCTCTGGATATGTCTCTAATAACAGCATTGACCGCTGGCATTTGCTCAGTGAACAGTGTCAGTGCGTGCGTGCTAATCGCTGGCTTTACCGCGTCTTTTCGATTGACTCGAGGATCATTTATAGCGCGACCGTCTGCTGTGAGTCCCGTAGGCTCAGGCGCAACAACGTCAGCAGTTGTCTCTGCTTTGCTCGAGCTACTTAAGTCCTTCGATTCCTCGTTCACAACGCTAGAATCAGCCGCTTCAGCCTCTGTTGATTCGAACATCGGAAGCTCGCTTTGCGCCTCTGATATTGGCGAAGCATCGCCGTCAGTTGAGTCACTAGGCTCTGCTGATGCAGAGACTTGAGACTCGACCTTAGCCGTCATTGCTATAACCGTCGACTCGACTGATTCGTCCTTCGCGTTACTAACCGCGGTGGCCTCAGCATCTGATTCTGGCGCGCTA
>DOVB01000089.1 GCA_003520285.1 Halieaceae bacterium | reverse complement strand
GCACTCGGCAACATCAGAGATTATGCGCTTGCTGCTGAGACAGAAGACCACCTCATTCAGTTTGGCTCAACCTCCAAAATCACCTTCGCAGGCGCGGGCATCGCATTCTTGGCCAGTAGTTCGACCGTACTCACTGCGCTGAAACATCACCTCTCGTTTCAGACCATAGGACCCGACAAAGTCAATCAATTAAGACATGTCAGAATGTTCGATTCCTTCGGCACGCTGCAAGATCACATGCAGAAACATGCCAGCCTGCTTCAACCAAAATTTGACGCCGTGATCTCGACTCTGCAGCATTCCTTGGGTGGTACGGGCATGGGCTCATGGACGCACCCCAAAGGTGGTTACTTTATTTCGTTTGAGACCCTGCCTGGCTTGGCCCAACGTGTCGTTGCACTCGCTGCAGATGCGGGCGTGAAGCTCACGCCGGCGGGCGCCACTTTTCCGTATGGTAAAGATCCAAACGACTCTAACATTCGCATTGCTCCAAGCTTCCCAAACATCAATGACGTGCAAGCAGCGGTTGACGCTTTCGTTATCTGCGTCAAGTTAGCCACGTTCAGAAATTTGGCAAACCAAGCGAGCAACCGCACTGTTTAACAAGATCTGCTAGACGTCGGAAGCCTAACTAGGCGTCATCTCCATGAGGTGGCGCCATTGGTGGGAAAGGCAGACGAGTCACATTACTCGTCGAATTTGAGGTCGAATTTGGTACCTGCGAAATTTTTGGGGCACCTTCTTTCTCGACTTCATCAATACGGATCACTGCCTGATATGGGATATACGTTCTTTTGACGCCCGCGAACTCGGTTTTGAGTTTCTCTTCGCTGGGATCCACAACAATCTGCGAGCGCTCTCCAAAGACAAACTCTTCGATCTCGATAAATCCCCACATGTCGCTTTGGTAGATTTGGCGAGCAAACACCTCGAATACTTGATTGGCATTGTGAAAAATCACTTTATACACTCTGTTCTCCGTGCCCTATCGCTGTTGCAGAATACTATGAAGGGCGCGCAATACTACCAACGTTGCTGAAAATTGCCACTGATATCGCGCCCATTGCGCTAAATATTGTGGCTTAACGTCTAGGTTTCAAGGGCTTAGATCGGTATACTCGCGAGCCTGTTTGGAAACGCAAAGGTTAAACGCATCATGTCGGTGAAAAAATTGTTCATTCAGACCCATGGGTGCCAAATGAATGAGTATGACTCGGCTCGCATGGGCGATTTACTCAAAACGACTCACCAGCTTGAGCGCACCGACAACCCGGAAGAAGCGGATGTACTTTTACTCAATACCTGCTCAATCCGCGAGAAAGCACAAGAGAAAGTCTTTCATCAGCTAGGTCGCTGGAAACCTCTTAAAGACAAAAACCCCAACTTGATTATCGGCGTGGGTGGCTGCGTCGCCAGCCAGGAAGGCGCTGCCATCGGCAAGCGCGCGCCCTACGTTGATCTTGTTTTTGGGCCCCAAACACTACATCGTTTACCAGCGATGATGGCGGAAAGGGCAGAACGAGGCCCGGGCAACACCCTGGTTGTTGACGTCAGTTTCCCTGAAATCGAAAAATTTGACTGCCTGCCAGAGGCAGAGATTAAAGGACCGAGCGCTTTCGTTTCAATCATGGAAGGCTGCAGCAAGTATTGCTCGTTCTGCGTCGTACCCTACACTCGGGGCGAAGAAGTATCGCGACCTCTCGATGACGTTATTGCAGAAGTTGCCAGCGCAGCCGATCAGGGTGCCCGTGAAGTGAATCTGCTCGGCCAGAATGTGAATGCCTATCGAGGATTAAATCACCTCGGCGAGATCGTTGACTTTCCAGAACTACTGACCTATCTGGCTCGAATTCCAGCGATTGAACGGATCCGCTACACCACTTCGCACCCAGTCGAATTCAGTCAAGCTTTAATTGACGTCTACGCTGAGATACCGCAACTCGTAGATCACCTTCACTTGCCAGTTCAAAGTGGTTCAGATCGCATCTTAACCGCTATGAAACGGGGCCATACCGCCTTGGAATACAAGTCAAAGATCCGTGCGTTGCGAAAGATCCGCCCTAACATCAGTTTATCGTCCGACTTCATTGTGGGTTTTCCAGGCGAGACCGAGGCTGACTTCGAGGCCACTATGAAGTTAATCGAAGACGTTGGCTATGATTCCTCGTTTAGCTTTATTTACAGCGCTCGCCCGGGAACGCCCGCTGCCGAGCTGGCGGACGATACGCCAGAAGAGGTCAAGAAGCAGCGACTACAGCGACTACAAGCAAGAATCACCCAGCAAGCCCAAGCTATTAGTGCAGCCATGGTTGGCAGCGAGCAGCGTATTTTAGTCACTGGTCGCTCTAAAAAAGACCCCGGTGAACTGCAGGGAAGAACAGAAAATAATCGAGTCGTTAATTTCGCGTGTGATGATCACAGCATTATCAATGATTTTTGCTGGGTTACGATTGATAACGCGCTGCCGAACTCACTGCGCGGTACTTTGAAAAAAAATCACTAAAATCACACTTTTTTGGGCATCGTGGCTTGACTCAGTGCGCAAGCCGACTATCCTTATTTCTCTAATGACTTCGGCTTTCGCCATCGACACGAATTGACGCAAATCACAGATTCACGCACCTCAGAGCTCCACGTCGTCTCGACTACCCTAGAACCGAACAATTCTCAGTATTTGGCGGCTCTGTGTGGGCAGTACGATACGCACCTGAAACAAATCGAAGCTAACCTGAATGTCAGTATTGCCTCGCGGGGGAATCGCTTCACCATCAGCGGGCCCTCAGCTTCCAGTGAAACGGCGAAAACGCTTCTAGAGCAGCTTTATTCCACAATTCGCACGGGCGAACCTTTGTCTCCGGAGGCACTCCACATACATATGCAAACATCCGATATGAGTGATCTTAACTCGGCTCCCATCAGTGAATACTTGCTCGACCAGCCCTCTGACAACGAACACTTTGTTGTCATCAAAACCAAACGAGCACCCGTTAAACCGCGCGGTAAAAACCAGCTGAGCTACGTCAGAGCCATACAAGATTTCGATATCAATTTCGGGATCGGTCCGGCGGGAACCGGCAAGACCTATTTAGCGGTCGCCTGCGCAGTCGAAGCCCTGTTACAAGAACGGGTCAGACGCATTTTACTGGTGAGACCCGCGGTGGAGGCCGGCGAGAAACTGGGCTTTTTACCCGGTGATCTGGCCCAAAAAATAGATCCCTATTTACGCCCACTGTACGATGCGCTCTACGAAATGCTCGGATTTGAGCAGGTCAATAAATACATTGAGCGAAACATTATAGAAGTCGCACCGCTCGCCTTTATGCGCGGACGCACTCTCAACAACGCTTTTATCATCTTAGATGAAGCGCAAAATACCACCCGCGAGCAAATGAAAATGTTCCTGACGCGGATTGGATTTGGTTCTACAGCCGTCATCACAGGGGATACAACGCAAATCGATCTGCCGCGTGGCGCTCCGTCAGGGCTGATCCACGCCAGTCAGATTTTGGATGGGGTTGATGGTATCAGCTTCACTTACTTTTTAAACAAAGATGTCGTGCGTCACCCCTTAGTGCAGAGAGTGGTTGAAGCCTATGACCAACATGAACTGAAAGTTGCCACAGGCGAGAGCCAACACCAATGACCGTGAGTGTGTGTATCGACCGGGCGAGCACCATCGACAGCCCTGACGACGACAGTTTTCATATTTGGATCACAGCGGCACTAAGACGCTGTGATCGCGAAGGTCATGTCGACATCAAAATTGTCGATAGCGACGAAATGCAGACGCTCAATCAGATCTATCGGCAGCAAAACAAGCCTACCAACGTTTTATCTTTCCCGGTTGATTTACCGGACGATGTAGAGAGCGATCTGCTCGGCGACATCGCCTTGTGTGGCCCGGTAATAGAATCGGAGGCCCATCTTCAAAACAAGCCCATTAGTCATCACTGGGCTCATATGACGATACACGGATGCTTACATTTACTCGGCTATGATCATATCAACGAGAGCGATGCGGTGACGATGGAATCACTCGAAACTAGTTTGCTGCAGTCGCTACATATCCCTAATCCCTATCTTGAAATTTCCCAGGAGATAACACAATCATGAGCGATGAACAGCCCAGCAGTGAGGGCAATGATAAATCGTGGTTGGATAAAATAGGATTACTCTTCTCTAGCGAACCCCGCACCAGAGAAGATCTACAAGACGTCTTGAATGTCGCAGTCGATAACGAGCTGATTGACCGCGATGCGCTCAGTATCATCGAAGGTGCCATGCAGGTGAGCGACTTGCACGCCCGAGACATCATGATACCCAGAGCTCAAATGATCGTGGTAAAAGAAGATGCCACGCTCTGTGACCTGCTGCCGCACATCATTGAATCAGCGCACTCTCGTTTTCCAGTCATTGGTGACAGTACCGACCAAGTACTCGGGATTCTGCTGGCGAAAGATCTACTGCCACGACTACTGGCCCAAGAACACGCTGAATTTCGGGTGAGCGATTTAATGCGTCCGTGCTTTGTGGTCCCCGAGAGTAAGCGCCTCAACGTTCTGCTGCGAGAGTTTCGCCAAAACCGGAATCACATGGCCATTGTGATTGATGAGTACGGTGGCGTCGCTGGACTCGTGACGATTGAAGATGTGCTTGAAGAAATTGTTGGCGAAATCGAAGACGAGACCGATATTGACGAAGACGAATTCATTCGTCGAATCACCGACTCGGAATTTTTCGTGAAAGCGCTGACGCCAATTGATGAGTTCAACGAGTACTTTCAAACTGCGTTAAGCGACGAGGAATTCGATACCATCGGCGGACTGGTCATCCAAGCCTTTGGCCACATGCCTGCGCGCAACGAGATCACTTCGTTTAACGACTTCAGCTTTAAAGTCATTCACGCCGACCAGCGTAAAATTCAGAGCCTCCGGGTTTCCAAGCTCTAGCGACTGCCGTTATGGAGCCCACACCCCCTACCCTAAGGTCTGTTCTGCTCCGGTGTGCGGCGGCCCTGCTAGCCGGTGCCAGCGTCACTCTAGCGCTCGCACCTTTCACGCTTTGGCCTGTCGCTGCAATCTCACCAGCGGTGCTATGGCTGCTGTGGCATTTTTCTGAACGATCTCTCACGCCCTTACTGGGATGGTTCTATGGCTTGGGGTTGTTCGGTGCTGGCGCTTCTTGGGTCTATGTCAGCATTCATCAGTTTGGCAACGCCAGTGCTGCTCTGGCCGCGTCGCTCACACTCCTCTTTTGCGGCCTACTTGCACTCCTGTTCGTGGTCATGGCCTTCGTTTACCGCCGACTTCTGTGGAATCGGCCACTTTCAATAACCCACGCCCTTGCATTCACCGGTTTATGGGTCTTGAATGAGTGGTTGCGGACCTGGTTACTCACCGGGTTCCCATGGTTATTCATCGGTTACGGACTCACAGATACCCCGATGGTAAGCATTGCGCCCGTCACTGGCGTGCTTGGACTCTCATTCGTCCTCTGTGGTTTGGGCTGCCTGTGGGTATTGGCGTTGTTCCGACGCACAGTCTTACACCTGAGTACAGCGGTGGGCGCATCGGTTGGCATCGCCATACTTAGCGCGAGCCTAGCCA
>DOVB01000003.1 GCA_003520285.1 Halieaceae bacterium | reverse complement strand
TTTTTTGTTCTGAAAGATCGCTACGAATAAGCACCCAATCGGTTCACCTTTATGCCTCAGTTTGCTTTGCAGCTGGGGCTTTTTCTAGGTATCACACAGAGAGTTACTACCGGCTTTTAACCGATTATCTTTGTGATTCCAACTGTTTTCAAACTACCAATGTTGACTGATGAGGCAAAATACTCACTTGATCGGCGACCCATTTTAGGACTATCAGATCTGTGTAATATCTGCCGCCTGATGCATTTGCAAAACACGCGGCCTAGTTTGGCAAATCTCAGCATCAAAGTGATGCTACTGGTGGGGAAAGGTCAGTGCTACGGGTAGATTATTGCCAGGGATTAATTACCTCAACATCACTAGCGATGAATGGGCTAGCATCCCGAGTGGCTACTTTCATCACATTACTCTTTGCGATAGCAGCAATATGCCCATTTGCAGTGCCAATAGATAGCCCCCTGCCTTTTGCTCGCGCCATCAGAACACCATAGGCTTCAGATGCTGCTAGATCGTAGGAAAGAATACGACCTTTGAAGAGTCCTAATACTTCAGTCTCGAGCCTCTCTCGGAGTACCGTCCTTCTTTTTCCGTCTGGAAGAACAGCAAGGCCATAGCGTAACTCACCGACCGAAATCGCGGTCAGATAAAGTGTCTCAACATTCTGCTGATCCATCCACTCCACTACGCGGAGGTGAGGTCGCTGCCGAAGCGGCTCTGAAATGACATTGGTATCAAGAATAATCATTCGAAATCGACAGGCACAGCCAGAGTCTTGTCGCGAAGACCACTTAACGAATCAATCTCTGGATCTGACAAGCCTGCAGATTTACCAATATCGGACAACAAAGCGCCTAGTTTTACACGAGCATCAGGCAAGACCGCCTTAGTCAAGATGTCGCGAACCTCTGATTCAGCGCTACGCCCATGTTTTGCGGCAAGTGCACGCAGGCCCTGATGCACGTCAACAGGTAAGTTTCTGATAGTAATAGATGGCATAAAGACCTCCTGAACGACTCAGTGATTGCACTATAGCGATTTGATTGCACTTTTCCAAGCTGTGTTATCCATTCGCATTGGAGCTCATCTACCCCCTCACGATTCCGCAACAGCCGGTGCTGCTTGCTCACACGGTTTCAAGTATAACGCAAGTGCTTTAACGCGCGTCAGCACCTAGGAAACGATTTTTAATCATCTTCCGTCAACGAGAGAAGACTCTATTCCTTCAACGTATTGCGGCCTATAGCGGCTATTCCAAAACCCAATTATCCAGTTTTAGGTTTTCAACCCTCCCGAACTCCTTGAGATTATTCGTTACCAGGGTGTGACCCAGTGCGCGTGTGTGTGCAGCGATCCAAAGATCATTATTTCCTATCGGCATGCCTTTCGCACTCAAGTTTGCTCTTATATCTGCATACTCTTTGGCAGTATCTGTCGGCATTGGTAGCACCGGGATATACGCCGCAAGCTCATCAAGTATTGCCAACGCTTTTTTTGCATTGTTGCTTCTCAGCGCACCGAGCTCGAGCTCACCGTAGGTAACCAGGGACATTGCGACAGACCCTACAGACAAAGATTCAAACTTCTGAAAAACGCTTATTGGCTTTTTCTTAATGATGTAGATGCAGATGTTCGTATCGAGCATGTGCATGATTAGAAGATTTCGCGCTCTTGAGGAAGGGCGTCATCACGACCATCAGCCATAAAGTCGCTTGGCATATCTGCGAGTAACTTGAAGGCCGCTCCAAGGTTTTTTGGTTTGGGCTTCAGAATCACTTCATCTCCCCGCTTGAATATCTCCACTTCTGTCGCTTCGAATCGAAACTCTTTGGGAATTCGCACAGCTTGACTATTACCCGACTGAAAAATTTTAGCTTTCATAACCCAGCCCTCCGCGTAAAGTATATACACCGAAGTATACACTCGATATTGGTTACTGCAAATTCGCTCATTACAATCGCTCGTACATCAGCCCGCACATAACGTCTGGGGGACTGTCATATCACTTAACTCCTCACGATTCTGCAACAGCCAGTACCGCTTGTTCAGACGGTTTCGAGTATAACGCAAGTGCCGCACAGCACTTTAGCAACGACAAAACGATTTTTAATCATGTTCAGTCACAGTCGCCACGCCCGGGAAAGGTCAAGCGGAGGCGTTTTCTCACACAGAGTTATTTGGCTTTGCCAGGCCCCTCTAACTTGGCAAGCTCTCGAAGCGCTGCGGAGAATCCAAGCGTTACTGGACGTGGCCACTTACCCGACGGACTTACCATACCGCCTTTCAAGCTGTTCAAAAGGCCTAGCTTACGGCTTGCACGAAAGCCATGCTTCGAACTGCGCTTCAGTGATCCCCAAACCAATGATTGCGCCTGCATGCAATGTGCTTAAATCGGTTAATGTCATGGCTGTAAATTTTGCTGTCTCGGCTATGCCATTTTGCCTACAGAAGTCTTCGATGTAGCCTTCCGCGAGTTGGTCGTGCAACCCATTGACGACGACCAATCCCATGACTTCCTTTCTTTGTCGTCTGTACTGAATGCGAAACACATCAATTTCCCCGAGCGATTTTTTTACGACGCCATATTGCTCGCATGAGCGCAGATAGGCCCAGGCATAGAACTCTAGCATGGGGTCGACATTGTTTTTTTCATAGATGGCAAGCAAGGCGGCGTTGTAATCATCCCGCGAAACATCGGTAAAGCTGAGCGGACATAAATTTTCCTTGATAAAGGGGATATTGCAGCTCAGGCGCGAAGTGCGCTTGTTAACATCTTCAAACGCCTGCAAATAAGACAGATGTACCAGCAGAAAGAAACTTTGCTCAAACGGGTCT
>DOVB01000275.1 GCA_003520285.1 Halieaceae bacterium | reverse complement strand
TGCGTCTTGAACTGAAAAAGACCGAGCTCAGGTGGCAGGGAATCAAAAAACAAATCGAGCAAGTGAGTTTTGCCACGACCTACCCCACCCCACAGGTAGAGGCCGGTCTGGGGGCCTGGCTTGGAACGCCACGGTAGTTTGCGCTGCAGCCATGGCACCGGTGCCACAAGCCGCTGATACAAGTCCTCAAGCAACTCTATAGCGCGAGCTTGATCACCATCCGGCAGGAGCACACCAGTGCGCAATTGCTCACTGTAGCGCTGACTGGGGCTCATTAGCTTGGGGACACTCATTCAAACGATCTCGGAGGCAGGAAGTCAGCGCGAAACTCTAGCGATGTGAATCGAAAGAGGCAAGTTACTGACGCGACAAAGCATTCAGAAATTTTTAAATTAGGGCTATACTCGCACTTCATAGAGGACTTCATTGTGATTGAACTAACGTCAGTAACACTCATCATCGCCGGTCTGCTCCTCACTGCCATTGCCTTTTTGGCCGGGTGGTACGCGGGTAAGCATGGCGCTCAACCGAGCGATAGCCGAGAAGCGGAGCTTGAGGAATCCTTGTCTGCCTTGGAAGAAAAACACGCGCAGTACCAACAAGACGTCAACCAGCACTTTAGCGAAACGGCGAGGCTTGTCGGCCAACTGACACAGAATTATCGATCCGTGTACGAACATTTGTCAGAAGGTGCTTCCGCCTTGTGCGACCAAAATCAGCTGCCTCAAACTCTCGTGCAAGCCATCGAGTCGGCCGAGACAGATCCCGTGGTAGATTATCAGAGTCGCAAGCCGCCGCTGGATTACGCCCCCAAAACATCTCCCGATGAACCGGGAATGTTGAATGAGCGCTACGGCCTTAACGAACGCTCCGCCTGAATTAATCCCAGCTAAGCAGGGTTATCAAGATCAAAAAATCGGTGCTCGATGGCGAACCTTGAAGACAACCACGCCCCCAACCGCTGCACCCCGTAACGCTCGGTGGCGTGATGGCCGGCTGCAAAAAAATGAATGCCCTGCTCTCTTGCACTGTGAGTTGTCCGCTCCGAAATCTCACCTGAAATAAACGCCTCTAGGTTCATTTGAGCCGCGGCATCGATTAAGTCTTGAGCACCCCCAGTGCACCAACCAAAGCGCGTAATGGACTTACTGCCGCCATCAATCCACAACGGAGCTCGTGAGACAGCCCGACCCAAGCCCTCTGAGAACGTCGCTGGATCGCACGGCGTCGCAAAACACCCCTGCCAAATGGGCTGTTCCGCGTGCCCCATCGTCTGCTCAAACGGCGGTAAGTACCGCGCTAATTCCTGCCCTAATGCCGTGTTATTGCCAAGCTCAAGGTGATAGTCAAGGGGTAGGTGGTAAGCCAGTAAGTTCATATCGGCGCTGATCAGTTGCGCCACTCGACGCTTTTTCATGCCAACCAAAGTGGCGCTCTCACCGCGCCAAAAATAGCCGTGATGCACCAGCAAAGTATCCGCACCCCACTCTCGCGCCGCTTGAATCGCACTCATACTCGCTGTGACTGCCGTTGCAAGTTTGGTGACGGTTGTCGAGCCCTCTACCTGAAGCCCATTAGGACAATAATCCTGAAATGATGAGCTCTGGAGCAAGGTCTCTAATGCCATCACAACGTCATCTCGACTTACTGACATATGAACTCTCCTGTTTTAGCGCGTATACTCTGCACGAAACAGCAGAGTGAACTGTCATGCAAGGTTTTTTTTCAAACTGGTTTTGGCCGATTATCGCGGGTCTCGCCCTGTCTGTTTTTATCCTCGACCTGACTCGCAGAGACGCTCTCTCAGACGCGCCCGGCCTCGAGGTCGCCAGCTATGCCACGGCGGTCGCAAAAGCCACGCCCTCGGTGGTCAACATTTATACTGCAAAGCTGGTCAACGAAGCAGCCGACCCACGCTTGAATCGGTACGACCCCAGATCTCGATCCAGAGAACAGCGGATTGAGCGCTCTCTCGGTTCGGGCGTCATTTTATCAGAAGATGGCATTATACTGACCAACCGCCACGTCATTACCGACGCCGATGCTATTCAGGTGTTGCTGAACGACAATCGAACAGCGAATGCTGAGATCATCGGCGCCGATCCTGCAACCGATCTGGCAGTCTTGAAAATAGATCTTCAAGACCTGTATCCAGCAGTTATGGGAGACTCCAACCGCGTGCGTGTCGGCGACGTCGTGCTGGCCATTGGGAATCCACTCGGATTTGGACATTCAGTGACACAAGGCATTATTTCTGCGCTCGGGCGCTACGGCTTCCAAGGTGGGGCCTATTATGAAGACTACATCCAAACGGATGCGACCATTCATATGGGGAATTCCGGCGGCGCACTGATTAACACCCAAGGCGAATTATTGGGCATCAATTCTTTAATCTACACCGGTGGCGGCAGCGCTTCTGCAGGGATCGGAATTGGTCTTGCCGTACCCATTAATCTCGCGCTTTTTGTCGCTCAAGATATTATTGATTACGGGCGCGTTATTCGCGGCTGGATGGGCGTGAGTGTTCAACCACTCGTACTACGAGATCAGCAGACAATGACTCAAGGCGCGCTACTGGTGACTCAGACCAGTACCGGTGGACCAGCCGATCGAGCTGGTATTGAGCCGGGCGATGTCATTACGGCGATCAACGACGAGGCCGTCACCGACGGGCGCATCACCATGCACCGCATTGCTCTGCTCAGACCCGGAGACATCGTCAAGGTGACATTGACGAAAGACAATGGTGATGTGGAAACAGTGAACGTGGTACTTGGCGCACTCCAAACCGACGAAGATTGATCTCAGTCAGGCTGCGTTTTCAATATTCGATACCGAGCGCTCTCGGCATGCGCGCCAAGGCCCTCTGCCTCAGCCAATAACGACGCACAATGACCCAGAGCAGTGGCACCTTGAGCCGATAGATCAATCACTGAGGAGCGCTTCTCAAAGTCATAGACCCCAAGCGGGGAACTGAATTTGGCAGTACCCGAGGTCGGTAGCACATGATTTGGCCCGGCACAGTAATCGCCCACTGCTTCGGTAGATTGAGCGCCAAGAAAAATGGCGCCAGCATGTTTTATTTGCTCGAGCAGATCGGTGGCGTCAGACACCGCCAATTCTAAATGTTCCGGCGCCAACCGGTTGCTTATGCGTGCCGATTCGCTCAAATCACAAGTCAGAATAAAAGCGCTTCGATTGGACAGTGATTGCTCGATAATTGATGCGCGCGCCATATTAGGTAGCAATCGTTCGATACTGGACTGCAAAGCCTCGAAATACTCGGTCTGATCACATATCACAATCGCCTGAGCCATTTCGTCGTGCTCGCACTGCGCGAACATATCCATCGCAATCCAATCGGGATTCACAGAGCCATCGGTAATAATCAGCACTTCCGAGGGACCGGCGATCATATCTATTCCCACTCGCCCAAAAACGGCCCGTTTTGCCGCCGCAACGTAGGCATTCCCGGGACCCACAATTTTATCGACGGCACGGATAGACTCTGTGCCATAGGCCAATGCAGCAACCGCTTGAGCACCGCCAATCGTCCACAACTCGTCGACACCCGCCAGCTCAGCAGCCGCGAGCACCCAATCATTCATAACCCCATTGGGCGCCGGCGTCACCATCACAATACGCTGCACGCCAGCAACCTTAGCCGGAAGCGTATTCATCAGCACCGACGACGGGTAAGAGGCCTTTCCACCTGGCACATAAACCCCTACCGAATCGAGTGGCAGCACTCTTTGACCCACACGATTACCCAGCGAGTCGGTGATCGACCAACTTGACTGTTTCTGGTGTTCATGAAACCAGCGAATGCGTTCCGCAGCCAGCTCGAGTTGCTGGTAGTCCTGACTCGGCAAGCGAGCTTTAGCGGCAGCCCACTCCTCGCGCTTGACGTTAAGTAAACCCACTGACTCGACAGCGCGCTGATCAAACCGGTTGGTCAGGCTGAGCAAAGCAGCGTCACCCTCTTTCCGGATCTGCGCAATAATGGCATCGGCAGCATCGATCACTGCCCGATCCAGCGCGCCCTGCGACTCTGTCAGCGCAGCCAGTTCGGCATCGAAATTTGTATCAGTGCTGCGCAGCAGCTTCACTTTAGGCACTCACTGATCTCCTTCCACGACAGACTCAAGGCGCTTAATCAAGCCTGTTATCTGATCGTGATGTGAACGCATCGCCGCCTTGTTCACAATAAGCCGAGAGCTAATATGCGCTATGGTCTCGAGAGGCTCCATTCCGTTTGCTCGAAGCGTATTGCCTGTATCGACAATATCGACTATTTCATCTGCTAAGTTCATCAACGGCGCCAACTCCATTGCACCATACAGCTTGATGAGCTCGACTTGCAGTCCTTTGTCGGCGTAATAATCTCTGGCAATATTGACGAACTTCGTTGCCACCCTCAGCTTACCTTGAGGCACAATACGGTGACGCAGCACTGCGGTCATCAAACGGCATTGGGCGATGCGCAAATCGAGCGGTTCATAGAGGCCATCAGCGCCTTGTTCTAGCAAGATATCTTTGCCGACCACGCCCACTTGCGCCGCGCCGTAACGAACATAAGTGGGTACGTCGATTCCACGAATGATGATCATGGATACGTCAGCTAAAGTGGTTGCAAATACAAGCTTACGACTGGTGTACACGTCATCTAGGGGGACAATGCCTGCCTGAGCGAGCAGAGGCAGCGTATCCGTCAAGATGCGTCCCTTGGTGAGCGCTATAGTCAACATAAAATAGCCCCTGAATCAGTGGATGCGTCTAATATCAGCGCCCAGCGATTGAAGTCGCTCTTCAATACACTCGTAGCCCCGATCAATGTGATAGATTCGATCCACTATGGTTTCTCCATTGGCGACCAAACCAGCAATGACTAGACTGGCAGACGCCCTCAAATCACTGGCCATGACAGGAGCACCCTGGAGCTCGCGCTGCCCCTCAATAATCGCCGTATTACCTTGAATCTTGATATTCGCACCCATGCGAATCATCTCATGCGTCTGCACTAACCGATTCTCGAACACGGTTTCGATCACCGTTGACACGCCTTCTGCCACTGCATTCATGGCGGTGAACTGCGCCTGCATATCGGTAGGGAACCCAGGATAGGGCGCAGTCTTGATATCGACAGGTAAAGGTCTGCGGCCGTGCATATCAAGGTGAATGGTCTGGCCGTCGATAGTAACCTCAGCGCCCGCATCGCGAAGCTTTTGTAAGACGACATCCATAGAGCCGGGTTCGGCACCTCTCAGCGTGATAGCACCACCTGTCGCGGCGGCAGCTACCAAATAAGTGCCACTCTCGATTCGATCAGGCATGACGCTAAATTCACAATGATGCAGACGATCAACCCCTGTAATAACGATTCGATCAGTGCCATGCCCGCGAATCTGAGCTCCCATCGCAATCAGACAATTTGCCAAATCAACGACTTCGGGCTCTTTGGCAGCATTATCGAGTACTGTTTCCCCATCGGCCAATGCCGCGGCCATCAATAAATTTTCAGTGCCACCCACGGTGACAGTTTCCATGACAATATGTGCACCCTTGAGCCGGCCTTCACTGTAGGCGTGAATGTACCCTGAATCAATTTCGATTCTCGCACCCATCGCTTCGAGGCCTTTCAAGTGTATATTCACAGGACGACTCCCAATGGCACACCCCCCCGGAAAAGAGACGTGCGCTTCGCCAAACCGAGCGACAAGAGGCCCAAGGACCAGGATTGACGCACGCATGGTTTTGACTAAGTCGTAATCCGCTTTAAAGTTCGTGATCGATCGAGCATCGACCTCGACGCCCAGACGCTCGTCAACGACGACCTGAACTCCAAGACATCCCAGCAGCTCAATCATTGTGGTCACGTCATGCAAATGGGGCAGGTTGCGAACGACAATAGGCTCGCTCGACAAGATCGTGGCCGCGAGTATTGGCAGCGCCGCATTCTTGGCTCCGGATACCGTAAGCTCCCCACGGAGTGGCTTGCCCCCTCGAATCAGAAGCTTATCCACTATCGCCTACACCCAGCAGGCGCTCGCAGGTTCATTGTGCTTCCTGTGGAGTCAGGGCTCGAATATTCACCGCATGAATAGTGCCCGCTGCTATCAACTCAGCGACGGCTGCATAGACCGCTTGCTGGCGTTTGACAGGACGCAGACCTTCGAAACGAGAGCCGATTGCAGTGATCGTGTAGTGCCCACCCTGCTCTGTCACGCTCACGTGACAGTCGTCTAAATAAGACGCCACAAGGTCTTCTAAACTCTGCGCGTTCATCATTACTCCTCAGCTCCCCAAGTCGAAATCACAGTGTCTATTACCGACTCAAGACAGGCGCTATCACCATCGCCACAACCCGCTGCTTTTGCCGCTCTTTTCGCTGCGGATTCGAACTGGCTTCGATAAATCTCACCCAAGTTAACGTCTTCGATGATGACGTTTCTTAGTTGCCACTGCCCCTCTCGCGACTGTCCCATCTGGTACAGAACTCGGTAAGGCTGGTCGTTATCGCGACTGATTCGCTGTTCAATCATCGCTCTGCCTTCAGACACCTGCTCTGGCTCCACCACCTCGATGGTCGCGTTAGCAAAAGCAATGAGACCTTTGGCATAGGTCTCGACCAAGTTATCGCGCATCACTGCAGTGAATTCTTGCAGCTGCTGCCGAAGCCGCTGCTGCCCCTCTTCGGAGAGCGACTGGTAGTAACTGCGTCCGGCAAACGGGCCCATCACGCCACGAGCGAAACCGCGGTAGTCAACCACCTGATCCATCACCTGCTTGAGGTCAGCGTAATACTGATCTGGGTCTGACTGCTCTTTCTGATCCGCTGATTTTAAGACCTGCATCACCGAGTCGGTCGTGGCAACAACCACATCGTAAGCGCTTTGTTGCGGCTGTGCGGAGACATTGGTGTGCCACATCAGCCCCAATACTAACCCGCATAGCTTCAAAGCCTGCTGCCATTTCATACTTGTTACTCCTAATTTGATCAGCGGTTCGGTAATGCTTCGTTTCAGCTCCGTTGGCTGTATAATGACGACCGATTGCAATGTCAAGTATACCTCGATTCACTCGGCGCTGCGCAAATTAAAGCAACCTTCTTCGGGCTCACTTCATATGATGTTGAACATCGCCGCCATTGTTATTGGAATTATGATTCTGATCTGGAGCTCCGATCAATTTGTCGAAGGTGCCGCCTCAATCGCACGGAAACTCGGCGTATCACAGCTCATCATAGGGATGACTATTGTCTCAATAGGCACCTCTGCCCCAGAAATCGTGGTGTCCGTGATGGCGGCACTCGATGGTGCCGGGAATTTAGCAGTGGGGAACGCACTGGGATCCAATATTGCCAACATTTCATTGGTGCTGGGAATTACTCTGCTAGTAGCGCCACTGCTGTTGCGCTCAAGTTATCTCAACCGTGAATTCCCGCTTCTGTTCGGAGTGACTGTGATCGGCGCAATCTTGGTTGTCGATGGTGAACTCGACCTCTTTGATGGTCTAGTTCTGCTTGCCTGTCTGGCGCTCGCACTCACAAAAATGGCCAGAGATGCACAACAAGATAATCTTATTGCGGAGGAACTCACGGCGGACCATGCCGCTGAGATGAGCGCTTCCTACCCTTGGTTACGATTCATCGGAGGCGCCCTCCTGCTGGTCGCCAGCTCGCGTGCGCTGGTGTGGGGGGCTGCTAATATCGCCGACACACTCGGCGTATCAGAACTAATCATCGGGCTTACCATTATAGCAATAGGCACGAGCCTACCAGAGCTTGCGGCATCAGTCGCCAGCGCCAAGAAAGGGCATGCCGAGATCGCTCTGGGAAATGTCTTGGGGTCAAACTTATTCAACTTGCTGGCCGTTCTCCCAATACCAGGGTTACTTGCACCGCTCGTGTTAGATACCTCTGTACTCACTCGAGACTACCCGGTGATGCTAGCCCTAACAGCTCTTCTAGGCCTGGCCTTGTACCTGACCTTTCGGCAGGCTCGAGCCCAACAAAAGCCGCCCATCATGGGGAGAGTGTGGGGAGTGATTTTGCTCTTGTGCAGTGTTTGCTACTACACTGCACTCATTATTGATACTGGTTACGGATTATGAAACGCGTAGACCCCGTTAAATCCCTAGAATCAGCGCGCCGCACCTTCGCACTCGAATCGACTGCCGTTGCCGAACTGGCCGATAAACTCGACGCTCAGTTTGTGAGTGCCTGTGAGCTTATGATTGCCGTTCAAGGCAGGGTTATTGTGACTGGGATGGGGAAATCAGGACATATCGCACGTAAAATAGCGGCGACTTTAGCCAGCACAGGTACCCCAGCGCACTTCGTTCATCCTGGCGAAGCGAGTCATGGCGATATGGGCATGATTACTGCGCAAGATGTTGTAGTGGCCCTCTCGAACAGCGGTAATGCGACCGAGATCCTGACCCTGCTCCCGCTGCTCAAAAGGTTGGGCGTACCGGTTATTGCCATGACAGGGAATCCAAATTCAGCCCTTGCTAGCGTCGCGAATGCTCACCTGAACACTGGGGTTAAAACGGAGGCTTGTCCTCTCGACCTCGCACCCACCTCAAGTACAACGACTGCCCTAGTCATGGGTGACGCGCTTGCGATTGCTCTGCTCGAAGCGCGCGGATTTACGGCTGAAGATTTTGCCTTTTCTCACCCGGGCGGAAAGCTCGGACGCAAGCTGCTGTTGAAAGTAGAAGACGTCATGCGCAGCGGTGATGATATACCGAAGGTATCCACTCATACCCAGCTCATCGATGCTCTGCTTACCATTAGCCAAAAAGGCTTAGGAATGACCACCGTAACCGATAACGACGAGACTCTGTTGGGACTCTTCACCGATGGTGACTTGCGCCGCACTCTGGATAGAGGCTTTGATATCAGCACCACGGTAATTTCTGAAGTCATGACAACCGGTGCCAAAACGATAGCGCCATCTCAACTCGCTGCTGAAGCGCTCAACATCATGGAAACCTATAAAATATCGGCACTGGTAGTGGCTGAGGCGGGTCGAGTGAAAGGCGTCATTCATCTAATGGATCTCTTACGAGAGGGCATCGCATGAGCCAGTTCAAAAATCTTCAATTACTGGCTTTAGACGTTGATGGCGTGCTCAGTGATGGAAGACTCTACTACACAGACCAAGGTGAAGAATTCAAAAGCTTTAACATTCGGGATGGGCTGGGTATTAAACTGCTGCAACGAGCTGGCATTACCGTCGCCATTATTACTGGGCGCACCTCTGCCATGGTGACCAGACGAGCCGCCGAGCTCGGCATAGCTCATGTGGTTCAGGGCCGCGAAGACAAACTAGAAGCACTGCAAGACCTCTGTGGAAATCTTAAGATCGACCTGTCAAATGTGGCTTACATGGGTGACGACTTACCTGATCGAAGAGCCATTATGGCAGTGGGCTTGGGTGCGACCGTCGCTGATGCAGCGTCCGATGTCGCCGCCATCGCCGACTGGCAAAGCAGACTCCCCGGCGGACAGGGCGCCGTTCGCGAATTGGCTGAGGCGTGGCTGCGATCACTCGATCTGTGGGACGCTCTAATCGAGACGGTGTGATGATAACCCTCGCCAGTAAACGGGCCCAAACCACGCTTCTGATCGTGCTGGCGATTGCTGCATGGCAGTGGTCCCAACCAAGGAGCGGAGGCGAGCCGCAAGCAGAGTCACGAGACGATAGTGTCCAAACCTACCTTAAAGGTAGCGAGATGGTGCGTTTCAACGCGTTAGGGCAAGCATCAGATAGCATAGGCGCGCTCGAAATGACCTACTTTTCTCGCCAACCGCGGGGCGAACTGGTGAGTCCGAGTCTGTCAAAGACCATTGGTGCCACCGAAAGCTGGTCTGCGCAAGCCGACTTTGGCTATATCGACGAAACTGCGCAAACGATCACGCTAGATGGCTCGGTTATCCTGAGCCACGATTCAAACACCCTTCGTCTGACCACCGAGCAACTGACTCTGGATCTAGATCAAGATATTGCTCACACTGACCGTGCCGTTGCGCTAGTTCACGGCAATACCCGCACCACTGCCTTGGGTGTGAGGGCTAGGCTTAACGAACAAAGCTTCACTTTATTGTCGAACGTGGACTCAACTTATGCCCCTCAAGATTAAAGTTCTTCTACTGACATGTATTACC
>DOVB01000134.1 GCA_003520285.1 Halieaceae bacterium | reverse complement strand
AGGCCCGACCAACTTTTCGATGGTATCGATGTACGCGAGCCGAGTTTGATTTGCACGATACTGACGTAAATAGACCGTGAGGGTATGCCCCGCCGCAAGAAGACGGGGAACCAGAGCGCCGCCGATGAAGCCGGTGGCCCCTGTTAGCAATATATGCATAGCGAGGCTCCTCTGATAATACGGTAGATACGGCTCAAAACTGTTTTTGGACGTCACATCCTTTTGAGCCTTCAACGCGTATTATAGCCATGGAATATTTCACGATTGCACAATCTATGGTGAGTGAGCGGGTCTGTGTTTTGACCGGTGCTGGCATTAGTCTTGCCTCGGGCATACCGACCTACCGGACAGCTGCTGGCGCTTGGGCCAGGAGTGATCCCATTACAGATCAGCAGTTTAAACAATCAGAGCGAATGCGCGCTCGCTATTGGGGGCGTTCTTTTGTGGGCTGGCCACTGGCAGAGCGGGCTCAGCCTAACGAGACTCATTTGACGCTCGCGGAATGGTACCGTAACGGCCTCATTAACGACTGTATCACTCAAAATGTGGATCGACTCCACCAGCGAGCAGGTTTGAACCAGTCGATCGATTTACACGGTCGACTCGATCGAGTCGTGTGTTTGCACTGTGGTCAGTTCACTCATCGTTCACAGTGGCAGCAGGTGCTTGCTGATACCAATCCCTTTTTAGTTGGGTTGACTGCCGAATTTAAGCCCGATGGCGATGCAGATTTACCGTCGGAATGGATCGATCAAATCTCGGTACCTTCGTGTCATCGCTGCGGCGGCGTGGTAATGCCAGATGTGGTGTTTTTTGGGGGCAATATTCCCAAGTCGGTCTCAGAGCAAGGCTTGGCGGCGGTCCGATCCTGCGATCTCTTAATGATTCTTGGCAGCTCGCTACAGGTCTACTCTGGACTCCGGTTGTGTAAGCTCGCACTAGATCATGGCGCGACGGTTATCGTGGTCAATCCTGGCGTGACCAGAGCGGATGCCTTGCCATGTGTGTTTAAGCGCGAGCCAATCGAGACGTTTATTGAGCACGTAAAAGCCGCCCTTAGGGCCGGTGTGACCTGAGGCTTCATCAGGCGCGTATCAACACCGATATCAAATAATAAGGATTGTCATGAGCGAGCCCAAGCAATATCAAGTGTATCAACAATTCTTGCCGCGAGAGATTTGGGATTTTACCGCCTTTGGTTACCGCAAAGCAGCGCGAAACTTCGAATCTTTGAGTTCGCAGGGTGGGCAAAAACATATTGTATTAACGGGCGCTAACTCTGGATTAGGTTTGGCTGCGGCGCACGCGCTAGCACAACTGGGTGCGAATTTGACGCTTATTATACGAGATCGTTCACAGGCCCAAGCGTTGCAGCAAGAATGTGAGGAACGTGGTGCAGCTCAATGCCGCGTGATCATTGCCGATTTGGCGCTGCTACAAGAGACTCAGCAAGCCATTGATACATTGTTGTCATGGGCAGAACCTATTGACGTTTTGATCAACAACGCTGGGGCTTTGTTTAACCAGAGGCTCGAGACTACAGAGGGGATAGAGCGAAGTACAGCGCTGCTATTACTGAGTCCGGTCAAGCTAATGCTTGGTTTGCGGCCACTCCTAGAGTTGAGTTCGCGGGGGCGAGTGATTAATGTGGTATCGGGTGGAATGTATACCCAACGGCTTTCTATGTCGTGGTTAAGATCGGGCTTTGCCAATCGCTACAAGGGCCCTGCGGTGTATGCACAAGCGAAGCGCGCCCTGGCGATCGTGACTCAGGAGTGGCACGAAACCTGGGCTGCCAGCGGTGTCGAGCTCAACTGCATGCATCCAGGTTGGGCCGACACACCGGGTGTTCAGACTGCGCTTCCTACTTTTCGTCGGTGGACCCAGAGGGTCTTGCGGACGCCCGAACAGGGCGCGGATACCATCGTTTGGATGGCCGTATCTGAGCAAGTTGCTGGCATTAGCGGCGCGTTTTTTTTGGATCGGAAACCCCGGCGCTGGTATCTGAATGATAAGACAAGGGAGCGTCCTACGGACAGGCATGCACTCCTTAAGTACCTTGATGAAATACTTTAGCCATGATTTCAAGTTGAAATTATTACTTCAATCTTGTTTCATGATGCACTAAGATTGCAGCTGAAGATAATAGCGCCAGATAGATAGTGTCCTGAGCTAACTAATTAACTATCTGTTTTTAAATCATTTTTAAAGAGGTTACAGAGTCGCGGAACGAGCTGGCACACATTGTGCGTACAGTTAGTAGAAAAGCAACTGCGAACAAAGCGGTGCTAATCACTGTGACCAGAGGATTGTTATGTCTACGGCGCTAGCAGATATCACTGTCATTGATCTTACTCATATGCTGTCAGGGCCTTACGCAGGAATGATCTTGGCTGATTTGGGTGCAACCACGATCAAGGTCGAGCCTCTGGCGGGAGAGGGGACTCGCAAGCTGTTGCAGACCGACCCTGATTATTCCTTAGGAGATCAGGGTGCCTACTTTATTACCCTCAATCGCAATAAGCAGAGCGTTGCAATCGATCTTAAAAGTGAACAGGGGCTCGCGGTATTTTACGATCTGGTGAAAACGGCGGACATCGTGCTCGATAACTTTTCGGCAGGCGTTACGCAAAAGCTAGGTATCGACTACGAGCAGCTCTCGCGGGTCAACCCATCGATTATTACGTGTTCTATCTCTGGTTTTGGCTCAGATGGCCCCAGTTATCAGCGGACCGCGTTCGATCAAGTCGTTCAGGCGCTCGGTGGTGGCATGTCGATTACCGGACTCGACGCCTCAATGCCCATGCGTGCGGGTATCCCCATCGGAGATTTAGGCGGCGGGATGTTCGGCGTTATGGGGATTCTTGCAGCCTTGCATGAGCGCTCAGTCAATGGCATGGGGCAGCATGTGGATATCTCTATGCTCGATGTCCAGATTTCAATGCTGAACTACATGGCAACCATGTACTTCATGTCAGGTAAGAACCCTGAGCCGATTGGCAACAGCCACTTTGTTCATGTGCCGTATAACAGTTTTCGCGCCAGTGATGGTCACCTGATTATTGCGGTTATTTTTGATAAGTTTTGGGGCGCGTTAGTCGACGTTTTAGATGTGCCCGCGTTTCGTGATCCCAAGTATTTGACCCAACCGGGTCGCTTAGCAGACAAGGATTTCATCGAGTCAACTATTAATGAGGTGCTTCAGACCAGAACGTGTGACGAGTGGCTAACCTTGTTCGAGGCTCGGCGAATCCCCTGCGCCCGAGTCAACACGCTGGGTCAAGCGCTTGCCGATGAGCAAGTGTTACATCGTCAGATGGTCGTTGATCTTTACAATGATCGTGGCGAGAGCGTTAAAGGTCCTGGTAACCCGATCAAGCTGTCGCGTCACACCGATACCTACGCGCCAGCGCCTGCACTCGGGGCTCACACTCAGAGTGTGCTCGCAGGTCTGGGCCACAGCGCTGAGGATATTGCGGCCTTGAAATCTGCGGGGGTGATTGCATGACGCGAGTTGTACTCAATGAGGTAGGCTTGCGTGATGGCTTGCAAGCGCAAGCGAAACACTTGACGGTAGCAGAGCGCTGCGAGTTGCTCGATGCGCTGGTGGCAGCAGGTTTAGAGAGTATCGAGATCGGAAGTTTTGTATCTCCTAAAGCGGTGCCCCAAATGGCCAGTACCGATGAAGTCCTGGCTTATGCACTGGCTCAACACCCCAGCGCTCGTTATAACGCCCTCGTGCCCAATCGTCGTGGCTACGACACAGCAGTGGCTGCCGGTTGTCGTGAAGTCAACTTGGTGATCTCTGCCACGGATACGATGAATCAAAAGAATATCAATATGACGACAGCCGAAATTATGGCAGTCTCTCAGCAGCTCATAGGATTGGCACGAGAACAAAATGTGATTGCTAACGCTTACTTAGCGGTCGCATTTGAATGCCCATTCGAGGGCTCGGTAAACCCCGATCACGTTGTATCATTAGCGCAACGGTTGATTGGATTTGGAGCGCATCGCGTGGTGATAGCAGATACTATTGGAGCCGCGAGCCCATTCGATGTGGCTGATTTGCTGTCTCGCTTGCTGCGAGGGCTGGGCGCGGACCAACTCGCCTGTCATTTTCACGATACGCGAGCGATGGGGCTGGCGAATGTTTATGCGGCGCTCGCTGCCGGTATTCGCCAGTTTGATACGTCGATTGGTGGTTTGGGTGGGTGTCCATTTGCGCCGGGTGCATCGGGCAATGTGGCGACGGAAGACGTCGCCTTACTTTGTCATCAAGCCGGATTTCAAACGGGAATCAATATGGCTGCGCTGCTTGAAGCCGTGCAGAGCGTGAAAACTTTAACGGGCACCGCTAAGGGCGGTAAAGCGCATTACTGGCTTACAAATAATCTTGAAAAATTGACTGATACGGGAGACAAGTGATGACTTATCGCTTAGGTGTGGATGTCGGTGGTACGTTTACCGATTTCTTGCTAATGAACGAGCAAACGGGACAGACCTATACGGCTAAAGTGCCATCGACGCCAGAGGATTCATCGATCGGTGTGCTAAACGGCGTGGCCAAAATTTGCGATGAGTCTGGTATCGATCCATCAGATATCAAATTCGTAATGCATGGCACCACCGTTGCAACCAATGCCGTGCTGACGGGACGCGGTGCCAAAGTCGGCTTGGTGACCACTGCCGGGTATGAACACACCCTGCAAGTGGCGCGCAGCTTTTGCCCCGGAGGTCTTGGTGGCTGGGTGAGCTTTGTGAAACGTCCTCTTTTAGCTCCGTTGGAACTGACCATTGGTGCCGAAGAGCGTATTGATGCGGACGGTACGATATCGGCTCCGCTCAATGAAGCCAGCCTGCGACAGCAATTGAGCCAGCTCGCTGCGACCGGAGAAGTTGAGGCACTGACGATTTGTTTCATCAACGCTTATGTGAATCCTGAGCATGAGCAACGAGCCGCGGTAATCGCAGCTGATTATTTTAAAGATATCCCTATCTCGATTTCTTCCGATGTGGTTCCTGAAATGCAGGAGTATGAGCGCACTGAGACGAC
>DOVB01000231.1:9581-9793 GCA_003520285.1 Halieaceae bacterium | reverse complement strand
CGCCATTGCTGCACAATGAACCCCGCACTCGCAATGAGAATGCCACTATAGGCGATTTCGTGCCGCTCGAACTGGAATGCCATAGCAAGCCATAGAATCACGGTGCAAAGCTGCAACAGCCCGATAATCAATTTATCGGCTGAGCCGAACAGGATTGCCGTCGATTTGATTCCCACAACCACATCGTCATCTCGATCTACCATGGCGTATAA
>DOVB01000231.1:7890-9499 GCA_003520285.1 Halieaceae bacterium | reverse complement strand
TCGATACTCGCGCTAAACGCCATGGGAATTCCCATTGAAAAAGCCGCTCCCAGAACAATTTGAGGGAGGTGGCTGACGCGTTTCACAAACGGGTACACAGCAGCCAGACCTGCGGCCACAAGAGAGAGCAGAATGGTGAGCGGGTTGGTGAATAGAACCACGCAAAACGCTGCAGTAATGAGTACAAAAAAAGTGGCAAGTGCTTGTTTGGGCGTGATCGCGCCCGTCACCAAGGGTCGGCCGGCGGTCCGTTTTACTTGCCCGTCCCAGCCGCGATCGGCAAAGTCATTGATGACGCAGCCTGCGGCGCGCATCAGGAACACACCCACCGAAAAAATAATGAGTAATTCAAGTGATGGCATGCCGCCGTTGGCAAGCCAAAGTGCCCAGTAAGTGGGCCATAGCAAAAGCAGTGTGCCAACGGGGCGATCGATGCGCATGAGCTGCGCGTAGTTGGCGATGGTCGTGTTCACGATGCTCCTTTCACGGTCAGAGACTCGCAAGCTTAAGTCTTTTAGGCGGCGTAAAAAAGCTCTGTCTCACTGACGTCCGCAATTAGTCTTCTGAGAGGGCTGACAAAAAAGCAGGCAAATAGTACTCAGCAACGATCAAGGGTTTTTGATGCAGGAAAAAAAGCGAACGGCGGCCCCAAATAGAGCCAGAGGTTCGCAATTCGGAAGGCATCATAGGGTGTGATGCCGCTAGTTGGCAAAACTGAAATCGACTTCGATAACAATCACGGTGGCCAAACAGGAACTCTCCCAGTGGTCTGGTACCCCATCGTCGCAGAAAGCGCGATTGTCCGCTCAGTGTCGCGTGAGGCAATATGCTCCTAGCAAACACCCACGGGATATCATCAACTGTCAGAATCACTTCGCGGATAAGCGCGTGTTGTTTCGAGTCGGTGCGATACAGCAATAAACGTTCGTCGCGCCGCGGCAGACCCCAGTGCTGTTGAATTTTATGCACTTTTACGCGCCCATAAGAGCGCAGCTTGGCAGTCAGCGAGTCTCTCAGAAACAGTGTGCTAGGCGCCTTAGATCGACCTAGTGAATTAAGTCGCTGATCTCGCCAATGCAGTGGACGTAGGCTAGTCATAAAAGTCCTTAGGTATGCGCAGCGAAGGTTAGCATTGAAAGCGTGAAATCGCCACGTAGCCTGTATGCGGGTTGCACAAAGATGGGAACCTTATATAGTGACGAGCTGGTAATAAGCAGATGGAAGAGGTTGTTGTGGCTCTCTGGGAATGTATCGTTTGTGGCTTGATTTATGATGAATCCGAGGGATGGCCCGATGACGGCATTCCTGCGGGTACACGCTGGGAAGATGTGCCGGAAGACTGGCTTTGCCCAGACTGTGGGGTGGGCAAGCAAGACTTTGAATGTATTGACGACACGCCTTTGCCGGCGTCGGCCACCACGAACCAAGATGACGTCGCGAAACCCACTGATGACACGCCAATTTCGCAACAAGCCATCGCCGAACCGCCAGCTGCCTCGGCCCAGGGTCCTTGGCAAAAGTGGGAGTGCATCGTATGCGGCCTTATTTATGATGAAGCGCTGGGATGGCCTGATGATGGCATTCCTGCCGGTACTCGGTGGGCGGATGT
>DOVB01000231.1:0-7673 GCA_003520285.1 Halieaceae bacterium | reverse complement strand
CCGGTGGCGCCGGCAGCGACAGCGGGCCTTGTGGTGATAGGCACTGGCATGGCTGCTTACGGTCTGATTCGTGAATACAGGAAGTACGATACCGACACGCCGGTGACCTTGGTCACTTTCGATGATGGCAGTAACTACTCGAAACCTTTGCTGTCGACGGGGTTTACGAAAAACCTGACGCCGCAAAAGTTGGCGATGCAGTCAGCTGACGATATGGCGCGCACTTTGAAAGCGACCCTGAAAACCAAGACTCACGTGATCGAGGTCAATTCAGCAACCAAGATTGTGACACTGGCAACTGGAGAGCGGCTCAGTTATACCAAGTTGGTCATGGCTGTTGGGTCCGAGGTGATCAAGCCACCGCTTGAAGGGGATGGTTTAGACTCGGTGTACTCCGTGAATGATTTGCAAGATTACGCGCTGTTCCGCGAGGCTATTGAAGCCAAGCAAGCCACTAAAATCTGCATTATTGGCGGTGGTCTGATTGGTTGCGAGTTTACCAGTGATCTATTGAATGGTGGTTTCACAGTCGAAGCGGTTGATCCGCTCAGTTACTGTTTGCCCACCCTCCTGCCTGAGCGCGCCGGTCATGCCGTGCAGCAGGCCTTAGAAGAGCGCGGCGCAATGTTCCATTTTGGCAAGCTCGTTAAAGCCGTACACAAGGCGAGTACCGGCGTTCAGGTCGAGCTGAGCGATGGTTCAATGCTCGACGCCGACATGGTGGTATCTGCGGTCGGAGTCAAGCCGCGCATCGAGCTGGCAAAGAGCATGGGCTTAGAGACGGGTCGAGGCATTGTCACCAATCAGTATTTAGAAACCAGCGTGCCAGATATTTACGCCTTGGGTGATTGTGCCGAGGTAGCAGGCCATGTTTTGGTTTACGTCGCACCCTTGGTCGCGGCCGGCAGAGCTCTGGCGCGTACCTTGAGTGGTGACCGAACAGCGGTACAGTATCCGGCGATGCCAGTTGCCATTAAAACGCCGGCTTGTCCGTGTATTGTTGCGGCGCCACCGAGAGGAGCAGAGGGTCACTGGATAGAACACGGCGAAGCGCCAAACATACGAGCTGAATTTCGGTCTTCGAACGACGAGCTCCTTGGATTCGCGCTGACCGGTGAAGCCATTAAAGAGAAGTTGGCTTTGCAGCAGCAGTTGCCGCCGATCTTAGGCTAGGCAGCTGCGTAGGCAGATCGGCTTCCGGTCCAGCGGCGGGCCAGCCGGTGGGCTGCGTCGGGTTGGTCGCGCAGCAACTGATTTGCGATCATCTCGGCTTCATCTAAGAGATACTCGTGCAATGGGAGCTCGGCAACTCGAAAAGCCATTAACCCTGTTTGCCGCGTGCCCAAGAGTTCCCCGGGACCACGCAGTAGCAAATCTTGTTCGGCGATGAAGAAGCCGTCCTGACTGTCCTTCAGAACTTTGAGTCGGGCGCGGCCAGTTTGAGAGAGCGGCGTTTGGTACATGAGCACGCAGTGGCTTGCAATTGTCCCTCGCCCTACTCTACCCCGCAGTTGATGGAGCTGAGCCAGCCCCAGCCGTTCGGGATTTTCTATGATCATCAGACTCGCATTGGGAACATCGACGCCAACCTCGATCACCGTGGTGGCTACCAATAGCTGGATTTTTCCTTGCGCAAACTCAGACATGATGTGTTCTTTGTCTGCGCTTTTGAGTCTGCCGTGAATCAATCCAATCGAGATATCGGGCAGGTTCGCCCGCAGAGTCTCGCAGACCGCTTCTGCAGCTTGTGCTTCAAGTTGCTCGTTCTCTTCAATCAGCGTACACACCCAGTAAGCTTGGCGTCCCAAGCGGCAAGCGTCAGCGACGCGATCGATAATCGTTGTGCGTCGTTGTGCGTCGATAAGGACGGTGCTAATGGCTTGTCTGCCGGGTGGTAGCTCATCGATTACCGAGCAGTCTAGATCGGCATACGCGACCATCGATAAGCTTCTCGGGATGGGGGTGGCGGTCATGACTAATTGATGTGGACGCAATTGCTTACCTTTGCGAGCTAAGCTCAGTCGTTGCTCAACACCAAAGCGGTGCTGTTCATCGATAATAATAAGCCCAAGCTGCTTGAAGTCGACCTCTGTTTGAAACAGAGCGTGAGTCCCGATAACAATCGCAGCATCACCAGAACCGATAGAGGCGAGCGTAGCGGCCCGTTTACGACCTTTGGTCTTGCCACTAAGCCAAGTGAGCGCATAACAGCTGTCTTTGAACCAGTGGTTGAAATTGCGCCAATGCTGCTCGGCCAGAAGCTCGGTAGGCGCCATAATGGCAACCTGAAAACCATTACTGACTGCGTGCAGTGCTGCTGCTGCTGCCACTAAGGTTTTACCCGCACCAACATCGCCTTGTAGCAATCGGAGCATGGGTGTCGACCGCGCCAGATCAGAGCTAATTTCTGCGATCACGCGTCGCTGCGCAGCGGTAGCAGTAAAGGGCTGGCGCAGTAAAAATTGGTCTATCTCCTGATTGCGAGCCGACAGTTCCGGTGCTGCTTGGCGCGTTTGGTGTTGTCTGATTTCTGTCAGTGTGAGCCGGTGCGCGATAAGCTCTTCAAGCGCTAGGCGCTCTTGTGCGGGGTGTTTTTTTTCGGCAAGAGCTTTGAGCGAAATATCGGGAGGTGGCTGATGCAGCAGTCGAATCGCGGCAACCATGTCGATTCTGTTGGACAGCGATGGGGGCAAGAGTTCGAGTGGTTCGTTCTGCTCGAGTATTTGCAGTGCAGCAGAGCAAAGTTTGCGCCAAGTGGTCTGACCAATGCCAGCAGTGGTGGGATAGATCGGAGTTAAAGCGTCTTCCACCGGAACCACTGCATCGCACTGGATTTGACGGTACTCTGGATGGACCATTTCAAAGGTGTGACCGCCACGTCTTACTGTGCCAAAACAGCGTAATGTCATGCCAGCTTGCAGCTGTTGTTGTTGCGCCCGCGAGAAATGGAAGAATCGCAAGGTCAATGTACCCGTGCCATCCTGAAGCTTTACCATCAGACTGCGGCGTCGGCCCATGGCGATCGATGCAATTCTAATCTCGCCCTCGATAACGGCGTCTAAGCCGTCGTGAAGGCTACCAATCGGTGTAATTCGGGTGCGATCCTGATAGCGCAAGGGAAAGTGAAACCACAGATCTTTGATACTGTTGATACTTAAAGCGGCCAGTTTTTCTGCTAATTTTGGCCCAACCCCGGGCAAAAGGGTGATCTTACTGTTAGCATTGAGTGCTACTTTGTTGGCGGAGCGCTGTGCTGACATCTGTTCCAACTGCTCAGGAAGTGAAAAGGTAGTGTATCGTGCAAAGGGATGATAACAAGCCTCGGGTTGCTTTGATTGGCTGTGGTGATATTGGTATCGCCCTGGCGAGACGTCTGGTACTTCAGGATTACCGCTGTCTGGGTCTCCGTCGATCACCCCCGGCCGGCACCGAGGGCATGCAGTGGCTGGCGGCTGATTATACTGAGGTCAGTGATCTGCAACCCATGATTGAGTGGAAGCCTGATTACCTTGTTATTACACTCAAACCGGCGGCTTATACAGAAGCTGGTTATCAGCAGGGCTATGTTGCTGGCGCACAAGCGATAGCCAAAGCCATTTCAGGGTGTAAATTGAAACGTGTATTTTACGTCAGTAGCACTCGAGTTTATGGTGAGTCCGACGGTGGCTGGGTTGATGAGACCTCGCCGCTCGCGACTGACGGGTATGCGGCACTGGCGCTCATTGCTGCCGAGCAAACAATCGCCGCGGCGGCGGACACGACGTTGATAAGGTGCGCTGGTATTTACGATGGCGCTGCGACGTTCTATCGATCGCGTATTGAGCGAGGGCTGTGGTCAAGATCTGAACCCGTCATTTACACCAATCGTATTCATAGAGCGGATTGCGTTGGTTTCCTGGCGCACTTGATCCACTTAGAGCAACAGGGCAAAGCGCTGCAGCCGGTGTACAATGCGGCTGATAATAGGCCTGCACCGCGCCACCAGCTTGAGCGGTGGCTTGCCGATCAGCTAGGATTGATTCCGCCAAACGACGCAAGCGTACCCGCGCATTCGCCCGAGTCGCACAAGCGCGTTTCGAATGAGGCCCTCACAGCGAGTGGTTATTCGTTACGGTATACGAGCTTTGAAGAGGGTTATGCAGCAGAGCTGAGCAAGCGCTAGGCCAGAGGGCAGTAGCCTTTATACTGCGATGACTGCTTCCACCTCGATTGCGACCGCTTTAGGCAGAGCTGCGACCTGCACGCAGGCGCGAGCGGGATACGGCTCTGAAAAGAAGGATTTCATGACTGTATTTACCGCGTCAAAATCAGCCAAATCGGTAAGAGAGAGGTTGATTTTGACTGCGTGGTTTAAGCTGCCTCCGGCGGCTTCGGCGATAGCGCTTAAATTATTGAACACTTGAATGGCCTGCGCTGAAATATCGCCCTCGACGACGGTCATAGTGACCGGATCGAGAGGAATCTGTCCTGAAATCCAGACGGTGTTGCCTACTTTGACTGCCTGTGAGTAGGGTCCAATCGCGGCGGGCGCGGCATCGGTTTGGATTATGGCTTTGTTTTTCATGTTGTGATCCTGTTAATTTTTGACTCGAGTGACTTTGTGGACGCCGTCGACGGTTCGAAGCCGCCGCATCACATGAGCAAGGTGAACACGAGAGTTCACAGGGAGTTCTAAGTCAACCAGCGAGAACATGTGATCTTTGTCGCCAGTGGCTATTTTCTCGATATTGATATTCATACTGTTAATGCGCGTTGCAATCACGGCAATTACCCCGCGTCGATTCTCAACTTCGACTCGTAAGGCCGCCGTATAATCGCCCTCAACCTCGTTATCCCAGCGCAGCGCAACGAAACGCTCGGGGGTGTCGCGGACATCGCTCAAGTTTTTGCACGTTTCACGATGCACAACGACGCCTTTCTCTGAGCTTAAATAGCCAGCGATTGGGTCACCCGGGAGCGGGTAACAGCATTTTGCTGGCGTGACCATAAAGCCCTCGGTGCCGCGAATAGAGATCGTGTTGTCGCCAAGAATGTCTTCGCTACCCGATTTGCCGAGTATTTGTTGAGCGGTAATGGTGGGCAAGCGCTCACCCAACGCGATATCGACACATAGGTTATCGATGCTGGCGTAGTTGTAAGTTTGTAAAAAAGCTTCAATGAGCGTACCTTTTACGCCTTCAATAGACGTGTCTTGCGCGTTAAGAGCCCGATCAAGCAGTCGTTCCCCTAGGGCAATCGAGTCTTCTTCGCGCTGCTGCTTAAGAAAATGACGGATGTTGGTGCGCGCCTTTGCGGTAATCGCGTAGTTGAACCAAGCGGGATTCGGTTGCGCACCAATGGCCGTAATCACCTCTACGGTTTGACCGCTTTGAAGCGGCTCTGACAATGGGGCTAATCGATTGTTGATGCGACAGGCCACGCAGCGGTTGCCGACACCGGTATGCACGGCGTAGGCAAAATCAACTGGCGTCGCGCCACGAGGGAGTTCAAGAATTTTTCCTTTCGGCGTGAAGATATAAATCTCATCAGGGAATAAGTCGATTTTGACGTTCTCGATAAACTCTAGTGAGTTGCCCGCCACTTGCTGCATCTCAAGTAGTCCTTGAATCCACTTGCGAGCTCTCGCCTGACTGACATTGGTCGCTTTGTCATCGCTCTTATAGAGCCAGTGAGCCGCGATACCATTGTTGGCCATATCTTCCATGTCCCGCGTTCTAATTTGAATCTCAATGGGTACGCCGTGCATGCCTCGCAGTACCGTATGTAAAGATTGATAGCCATTGGCTTTGGGCATCGCGATGTAGTCTGTGAATTCTCCTGGGACTGGTTTGTACATACTGTGGATACAGCCGAGGACGCGATAGCAGGTATCAACCGAGTCGACAATGATTCGAAAGGCGTAGATATCCATGATCTCAGAAAACGATTTACGCTTTTCCTTCATTTTCTGATAAATGCTGAAGAGATGTTTTTCGCGTCCGATGACGGTGGCTTCGTGCCCTTCCCGGCTTAGGGTAGCTTCGATCTGTTGACTGATATTTTCGACCAGCTCTTTGCGATTACCGCGAGCTTTGGTTCGCGCTGCTGCAATACGCCGGTATCGCATCGGATACAGGGCTCGAAAGCCAAGATCTTCAAATTCCATTCGCATGGTGTTCATACCCAGTCGCATCGCGATCGGGGCATATATTTCGAGAGTTTCTTTTGCGATTCGCCGGCTTTTAATCGGGTCAAGCACACCCAGCGTGCGCATATTATGCAAGCGATCAGCGAGTTTGACTAAGATCACGCGGATATCGCGCGCCATTGCTAGCGCCATTTTCTGGAAATTTTCTGCTTGTTTCTCTGCTAAGGAATTAAACTCGATCTGGGTGAGTTTACTCACCCCATCGACGAGATCGGCCACGGTATCACCGAATTGCACGGCAAGCGCTTCTTTGCTGACCCCGGTGTCTTCGATAACGTCATGCAGCAAGCCCGCCATAATACTCTGCGGGTCCATGTGCATTTCAGCTAAGATATTGGCGACGGCAAGCGGGTGGGTCACATAAGGGTCGCCGCTTCGTCGCGTTTGCCCAAAATGGGCTTGCTCGGCGTAAAAAAAGGCGCGTTTAATCGTCTGGCTCTGTTCGTGACTGAGATATTCAGCCAGCGTGTGATCTAAACGAGTCAGCGCCTCCATCGTGACGAAACTTAGTAACTGGCTCCCGTCATTACTTCTGCTAACTCATCTTCAGCTCTACGCTGATCTTCTTGAGAGAGCGTCTCAGCGGAAACGAAGCCTTCAGCTATTTCACGCAAAGCAATAACGGTAGGTTTATCAGATTCTTCAGGAACCATTGGATCGCGTCCACCGGTTGCAAGCTGACGCGCGCGCTTGGTCGCGACCATGACCAACTCAAATCGGTTGTCGACGTGTTCTAGACAATCTTCGACAGTTACTCGTGCCATGGCACCACTCCTCGGATTAAAAATAAAACTAGCCAAAATGGCGAGCCCATCAGTATAACCCACTTACTCCGGGTTGCGTAGCGCTGTTGACGGCATTAAATCACACAATAAGGCTTGTAGGGCAATAGCTTGGCGATCTGTTCGAAGCCGTTCGGCGCCTATGATATTGCGGATACCGCTAAGCGCGTCTTCAAACACGTCGTTCACTACTAGGTAGTCTGCGATCGTGTAATGAGATATCTCCTGCTCTGCTTCGGCTAGACGTTGCTGAATGACAGCCGGCGAATCCTGCCCCCTACCCTCTAGACGCTGTTCTAGTGTGCGATGTGAGGGGGGCAAGATGAAGATGGCACAAGCCTCTGGCCAAACGGCTTTGATCTGTTCTGCACCTTGCCAGTCAATTTCTAGAATGATGTCGGTGTTGTCGGCTCGGGCCGTGTTAATTGCTTCTGCAGAGGTTCCGTACCAATACCCAAAGACTTCTGCGTACTCAACGAAGGCCTGCTGCGCGGTCATCGCGCGAAATTCGGAGTCAGATACGAAGTGGTAATTGACGCCATCGATTTCGCCCGCACGCATTGGGCGAGTGGTGTGTGATACCGACACTTGCAACTGTTCATCGCGCTCGAGCAAAGCTTTGACAAGGCTGGTTTTACCGGCCCCGCTGGGTGCTGAAATCGTAAAAACTGTGCCGCGTTGAGTCGCCATTTAAAGTGTCTGCT
>DOVB01000097.1 GCA_003520285.1 Halieaceae bacterium | reverse complement strand
CCATGCCCCGTGGTGACACAAAAAGCCCCGATGTAATCATGAATGCCGCTGTCTGTCGGGGCGATAAAGTCTGCCAAGGAATAGACCTGTTGATCATCACCGGGATCAGATTGCTGGCGCACTTGATGCAGCGTTTTCTGCACATTCGCGCGAGTCTCGTCTGTGTACACAAGAATATCATCGCCGCTACTCGCCGCTGGCCAGAATCCAACGATTGCATTCGCAGTGGTCCACTGTTCTTGAATCATCTGCTTTAGCATCGCTTGCGCGTCAGCAAACAGAGCGACGGCATGTTCACCCACGACTTCATCTTGCAGAATATCCGGGTACTTACCAGCGAGCTCCCAGGTCAGAAAGAAGGGGGTCCAGTCAATGTACTCTGCAACGACTTCTAGTGGGTAATCAATCTGTTGAGTTCCGGTAAAACTGGGCTTAGTTGGCACGTAACTGGTCCAGTCGGGCACAAACCTGCGCTCTAGGGCCTGCTGATAGCTCAGAGGTTTTCGAAGTGGTTTTCGATTGCCGACCCGTTCTCGGACAGTGATATATTCGGCGTCAAGTTGACGTGCAAACTCGGGTTTTTGCTGTCCCATCAAGGCTGTTGCCACAGACACACTGCGCGAGGCGTCGGGGACATAGACGGTTAGATCATTGCTGTATTGTGGTGCAATTTTAACCGCTGTATGCGCTTTAGATGTGGTCGCACCACCAATCATCAGTGGAATCGAAAAGCCAAGTCGCTGCATTTCAGAGGCGACGTGCACCATTTCGTCGAGTGAGGGCGTTATTAAGCCGCTCAGACCGATGATATCTACTTGATGCTCTTTGGCGGCGGTAAGAATCGTATCGCAATGGACCATGACACCTAAGTCAATGACCTCATAGTTGTTACATTGCAGTACAACCCCAACAATGTTCTTGCCAATATCGTGCACATCGCCTTTAACGGTTGCCATCAAAATCTTACCGTTGCTGCCACTGCCCTCGGTCTTTTCGGCCTCGATAAAGGGCTGAAGATAAGCGACAGCTTGTTTCATAACTCGAGCACTTTTGACCACTTGTGGAAGAAACATCTTGCCGTCGCCAAAAAGATCTCCGACCACATTCATGCCATCCATGAGGGGTCCTTCGATAACCTCAATGGGCCGATCAAAAGCTTGTCTGGCTTCTTCCGCGTCTTCGGTGACGTAAGTGTTAATGCCTTTTACCAGTGCATGCTCGATACGTTTAGCGATGGGCCACTCTCGCCATGAGAGGTCATCGGCACGTTTTTTGGCCTTACCATCGCCTCTGAAATCATCTGCGATCTCGAGTAGCCTTTCGGTTGCATCCTCTCTGCGATTGAGTATGACGTCTTCAACACGCGCTTTGAGAGGCTCTGGAAGATCGTCGTAAATGGCGAGCTGGCCTGCATTGACGATCCCCATATCGAGCCCCGCGCGAATGGCGTGATAGAGGAATACTGAATGAATCGCCTCGCGAACAGGATTATTTCCGCGGAACGAGAAGGAGACATTGCTCACCCCACCGGAAACCATAGCGCCTGGAAGATTCTGCTTAATCCATCGGGTCGCTTCGATAAAGTCGACGGCATAGTTGTTATGCTCTTCGATCCCCGTAGCGACAGCGAATATGTTGGGATCAAAGATAATATCGAAAGGATTGAAGTCGAGGGTCTCGGTGAGCAAACGATAGCTGCGCTCACAAATTTGAATCTTGCGCTCAAAGGTATCTGCCTGACCGTCTTCATCGAAGGCCATGACGACGACCGCGGCGCCATAGAGTTGGCAAGTTCGTGCGCGCTCTAAGAACTCGGATTCTCCCTCTTTTAAGCTGATTGAGTTGACGATACTTTTCCCTTGCACGCACTTGAGGGCCGATTCAATGGCATCCCAGCGGGATGAGTCGAGCATGAAGGGCACCCGGCTAATCTCAGGTTCCGAGGCAGCCAGGTTTAAAAAGGTAACCATTGCGTGCTGAGCGTCTAACATGCCCTCATCCATGTTGATATCGATGATCTGGGCGCCATCATCAACTTGGGTTCGAGCCACCGCGAGTGCTTCGTCATACTGTTCATTCAGAATAAGGCGTTTGAATGCGGCCGAGCCAGTGACATTACAGCGTTCACCGACATTCACAAAGAGGCTGTCAGCGACAATGTTAAAGGGCTCTAATCCGCTCAAATAACAGCCGGGCGGATTCCCCTTGGGGCGTCTTGCGGGTGCATTTTCGACAGCTCGAGCAATCGCTCGAATGTGAGCAGGTGTTGTACCGCAGCAACCTCCGACTAAGTTAAGGAAGCCGCGTTCCGCAAAGTCTTTTAGATCCTCGTACATGTCGTCGGGTGTTTCGTCATAGTCACCAAAGGCATTTGGCAGACCGGCATTGAAGTGACCGCTGAAATAGCAGTCTGCAGCATTGGCAAGTGCTTCAACGTAGGGGCGGATCTCTTTGAACCGGCGCCCGCAGTTGGTGCCAACGATCAGGGGTTTGGCATGCGCAATGGAGTTCCAAAAAGCCTCGGCTGTTTGGCCAGACAGAATTCGTCCACTCGTATCGGGAAACGTCACCGACAACATTGTGGGGACTCTCTTTCCGGTTCGCTCTGAGGCCAGCTCGATCGCGTAAAGCGCCGCTTTCGCATTCAGAGTATCGAAGATGGTCTCAATCATTAACAGATCGACACCTTCTTCAAGCAGTGCCACAGCAGCCACAGTGTAGTTGTCGACTAAGGTATCAAAATTGACATTGCGTGCACCCGGGTTGTTCACATCGGGCGAAATAGAGGCCGTACGTGGGGTTGGCCCGAGTATTCCCGCTACAAAACGTGGCTTGTGCGGCGTTTTAGCCGTATACGAATCCGCCGCTTGGCGGGCTAGGCGCGCACTGGCTCGATTCAGTTCTTCGGCCAAGTCTTCCAGGCGGTAATCGGCCTGAGCAATTGCCGTTGAATTGAAGCTGTTGGTTTCAATAATATCGGCGCCAGCCTCTAAAAATGCTTCGTGAATATCGATAATGACCTGGGGCTTGGTCAGGGACAATAAATCATTGTTTCCCTTTAGATCGCCCTTAAAGTCTGCAAAACGGCTGCCCCGATAGTCGGAGTCGCTCAGGCCATAGCTTTGAATCATCGTACCCATAGCCCCATCAATAATAAGGATTCGGTCTTCTAAGCTATTAATTAGGCTTGGCGTCTTGTCAGTCATTTTTGAGTAGGCTCGATATTCGGTCGTGGGCGATTGTAGCAGGTTTGGCTTAAATTGAGATCGTAAAAGCGGACATATCATCCGCAAGTCTAATATTTGTTCGATTTTGTAAGAGCACCTTGTTAGAATACCTGAGCGTTTTACTAAGGATAGGGGTTGGCATGTTTACAATAACGGAATCCGCGCAAAATTATCTCGCAGAGCTTTTGGCGAAGCAGGACGGTGCCCTCGGCGTGCGTGTATTCATCAATCAACCGGGTACGCCAAAAGCGGAAACGTGTATCGCCTATTGCCGAGCAGATGACGTGGTTGAGACAGATCAAACACAAGTATTTGGCCCGATTACCGCTTATATTGAGTTGCGCAGCATCCCGTTCTTAGAAGACGCTTTGGTGGATTACAACAAAGACCGCATGGGCGGACAATTAACGATTAAGGCACCCAATGCCAAGTTGCCGCGAGTTGACGATGACAGCCCGGTCGAGGATCGGATTAACTACATCTTATATAACGAGGTAAACCCGGCACTCGCGGCGCACGGGGGAGAGGTCTCGTTAGTCGAAGTGACCGAGGAATCGGTGGCGATTTTAAAGTTTGGCGGTGGCTGTCAAGGCTGCGGCATGGTGGATCAAACGCTAAAAGGCGGTGTCGAGAAAAGTTTACTCGAGCAGGTGCCAGAGCTCACGGGTGTTCGCGACGTGACCGATCATACCGATAAATCACAGGCTTATTACTAGCCGCAGGGCACCGCATAGACCAATCTCATTCACCCCTGCGCGTGTTTCCTCGACGCGGTGCGCAGCTTATCCTTCTTTGGGAAGCCTGCGCACTGCCAATTTAGCTCGAATGCTTTGGCGCAGTTCATGCAGAGCTCTTTCTGTTGTTTCCCAACCAATACAGCCATCTGTGATTGAGACTCCGTAAGTAAGCGCTTTGGGGTCTCCCTTTAACGTTTGCTGACCCGCGTTGATGTGACTTTCAATCATGAGGCCGACGATCGAGGTGTTGCCAGCATTAATTTGGTTAGCGACGCTGTTCAATACATTGACTTGCTGCTCCGGGTCTTTATTGGAGTTGGCATGGCTACAGTCGATCATGATATTGAGGGGCAGGGCGGCTTGCTTCAAAGCCTCTTCAACCAAGGCGACGCTCACAGAATCGTAATTCGGCCCCGCACTACCACCTCTTAATACAACATGTGCATGTCCATTTCCCCGGGTGGTGACGACGGAAACACGGCCATCGTTAGACAAGCCCAAGAATCGATGGGGCTTGGTGGCAGATTTAATGGCATTGGTGGCGACTTCAACGCCACCGTCGGTGCCATTCTTGAACCCGACTGGACCACTCAAGCCACTCGCCATTTCTCGATGCGTCTGTGATTCGGTCGTTCTCGCGCCAATCGCTGACCAGCTAATAAGGTCTTGCAGATACTGCGGTGATATTGGATCTAACGCCTCTGTTGCCGTTGGCAATCCCGATTCAAGAATATCGAGCAATAATCGGCGCCCCAAACGCAGACCATCTTCGATTTGGAACGAGTCGTCGAGGTGAGGATCATTGATGAGTCCTTTCCAGCCGACCGTTGTCCGAGGCTTCTCGAAGTAGACGCGCATAACAATATAGAGCGTATCGCTCAGCTCATCGGCAAGCGCTTTAAGACGCGTGGCATAGTCTAAGGCGGCGTTGGGGTCATGAATTGAACAGGGACCGACTACCACAAATAAACGAGTATCTTTCCCGTCGAGAATATCTTTGATGGTTTGTCGCGACTGAGCTACCTGCTCATAGGCAAGTGCCGACGCTGGGATCTCTTGCTTCAGTTCGTGCGGGGTTATTAAGAGACTTTGCGATTCAATATTGATATCGTGGATAGCGTTAGTTTTCATTCAATGTAACCTTCTGCACCGCGGCGCAGAGTTGGATTAGACCAGAGGCGCGAGATTTTACCGACTTTGATCGGTCACGCATAGCCTTAATGTGGGAGAAAGCGTTGCCTAGTTCGAGTGTGCCTTATGATATTCAGGTTCTGTTACCTTGGTGTGAACCTGATACGGTCTTCTTCACACCCAATGAACGTATGGCTCGGGCGATAGAGCAAGCGTATCACCAGTGGCAAATTGAACAGGGCAGCCAAGCGTGGCAGCCGCTTGCTGTTAGATCCCTGAATCAGGCAATGCAGCGCTGGGCGTTGGAATATGATTTGGTTGAGCCTCTGACTCAGGACGAGTTGCTGTATTTTTGGCAGGGCGCGATCGATGTCGACGCCCAGCAACAAACTGACTTTTCTTGGTTGTCGAGCGCTCAAGTCGCTAGGGAGGCTTGTCAAGCTGACGAGCTCATCGATCACTTTCTGCTAGACAGTGGGGCACATTTCAAACATTTGATGTCCGCAGAGCCCGACTCAGCCGCCTTTCTCCGATGGCGGCACAGTGTCCGGACGACGCTCGAGGTGCGCAACCTGAAGTCTTCGAGCCAGCTCTGGGCGGCGCTGGGTCAAGTTAAGTCGAGTCGCCAAAAGCGAGCAGTCTTGGTGGATTTTCAAACACTCACACCCTTGCAGCGAGTGGTGCTAGAACGTTTTTTCGAAGAACTGGTCGACTGCGATACCACCACGCGACCAGAACCAACACAGGCTGTCACTTTGTCGGCCTTTCCCGAGGCAAATCAGGCCCTCAGCACGATTGCTCAGCAGATAGCGGCGCTGCATCGGACCGATCCTGAAGCCCGTATTACGCTCGTAGCGCCCGAGTTGCAGCGGGATCGAGAGCAGATTGATTATCACCTTCGCAGTGCCTTCGGGGTGTTAGATGATAGCTACGCTGCGCTGCCTGTTAATTTTTCTGCCGGCCTTGCAGCCGTTGACGTGCCTATAATTAGCGCGGCACTTCAGGTTCTTAAGTTACTCAATGGTGATTTATTACCCAGAGAACTAATTGCGCTGCTGCATTCCCCCTTTTTGACGCTGACTGCGAGCCCACAGGAAGCGCGCAGTCTCCGCAAGATTATCGCCTCGTTGTCGCCGCGAGAGCTGTCACTAGGCGCGTTAACTGCGATTTGTGAGGTCCTCTCAGCGCGGATGCCAAAGGCTCGGTTTGCCGCTTTTTGGTCGCGATACGCACGCGTCTCGTTGCAATCAAGACCGTTGCATGAACATGCCTCTCGCTGGAATGAGATGCTCGAGGCCTGTGGCTGGCCGGGATCACGAGTGGTTGATAGCGTTGAGTATCAGGCGCAGTCTTTGTGGGCTCGAGTATTAACCGGTCTTGGACGGTGGGATCGCATCGAATCACAGTGGTCGCACAAAGCAGCGCTGGCGCACTTCCAGCAATCGCTCCAACGCACCGTATTTCAGCCCGAGACCCCTACATATTCGGTGCAGGTGCTGGGAACACTCGAGGCGAGCGGCCTCTTTTTTGATCATGTGTTCGTGCTCGACTGCTCGGTGGATCGATTTCCAGAGACGGTGTCGTTGTCTCCCTATCTGCCGAGGGGTATGCAGCGAGCTCATCTGCTCCCTAGAACTTGTCCTGATCGAGAGTATGAGTTGGCGTCTCAGTTGCTGTGGGGGTTCACTTATCGGGCTCGATCTGTCGCTTATGTTTACGTGGATGTGGCGGATGAGCAGAAGGTCCAGCCAACGCCCATTCTTGGCAGTTTGGTACCTCAGTTGACGTTACCATCGGTTTCTGAGCCGAGTGCGGACACTTGCACGCCTCTGTGGGAATCATTCGATGATACCTATGGGATACCGATCCCTGCAGATAACAAACGTCGTCGAGTGGGGAGCTACCATCTGGCATACCAAGCGCAGTGCCCATTTAAGGGCTACACCAACCTGCGTCTAAGAGCTGAGCCTTATGAGTCTTTAGTCGACGGATTCTCCGCTATGGAACAAGGGAGTCTGGTTCATAAAGCGTTTGAATTCATGTGGTTATACGCATCATCTCCAAATGATATTACAACTGAAGTGGTTGATCGGGCGGTGACCGAAGCGGTGAATAGTCTGACCTCACAGCGACAGCGGATGGTGCCAGAGGTCGCGTTGATAGCGGAAAAGGAACGTCTTAAAGCCATTCTGATGGCATCACTCGAGTTTGATTTGAATCGAAAACAATTCAAAGTGCTTAGCCACGAAACGCCCTTGGAGTGGTCGATTGATGGGATCACAGTAGGGATGCGTGTTGATAGAATTGAGTCTTTGGCGGACGGTGCAATCGCAATCATCGACTACAAAAGTTCAGCTCCGAAGACCTCAAGTTGGTTTGAGGGAAGGCTAGAGCAGCCGCAACTACCGCTGTATTCCTTGGCCATGGGTGAACACGTTGGCGCGGCCCTATTCGCCGAGGCTTCGGCGAATAAGCCCTATGCTCTGAAAGGTGTGGCTCAGCAAGATGTCCACAAGGGTGTGAAAGTGGTAGAGGACTGGCCCGAACTAAGGTCTCGATGGGAAGAGGAAGTGGGGGTGTTGGCCCGCGAGTTAGTCGCGGGTTTTGCGGCGGTCACGCCTTCACGCTCTGGATGCGACTATTGTTCCTACGCTGGAATATGCCGCATCGCTGATGCTCTGGGTGAAGGTGAAACCGATGAGTGATGAACAAATGCGCTCCGCAGCGACGGATCCTGTGCGCAGCTTCTGCGTCACTGCACCTGCTGGCTCAGGTAAAACGAGTCTTCTTATTTTGCGATTCCTGCGACTGCTCACCCGAGTTGATCAACCTGAAGCGATAGTGGCCATCACTTTTACCAGAAAGGCTGCTGCCGAGATGAGAGTTAGGATTGGCGAGGCTTTAGAGTTGGCTCGCACAGCTCGACGAGAGTCGCTCGAAGAGTATCAGCAAGGGTTGTACGATGCGGCAGTTGCTGCGCTCGAGCAGAGCGACCGTTGCGGATGGCAAATAGAGCAGCGTTTGAATCGCCTCAGAATAATGACGATCGATGCCTTCTGCGCAACTTTAACATTACAGATGCCAATATCTAGCCGATTGGGCGGTGCAATTCAGCCTGCAGACGATCCCGGTGAGCTCTACCGCGAGGCGGCTTTAGAGCTTTTGAATACCCAAGACCAAGAGCTTCAGGCGCACCTGACGGCCCTGCTTGCGGTGATGGGCAATCGCTGGGAGCAAACCATCAGCTGGCTCTCGTCGCTAATGGCTAAGCGTGAGCAGTGGCAATTGGCGTTATTTCCCACTGCGCGAGCGGATGAAGCACGACAACTCATGCAGCAAACATGGGAGGCGCTTGCCGCTACTGAAGCAGCCACTTTGCACCAGACCTTTTTACCATGGATTGCCCCATTACAGATGATCTTGGCTGAACTTGCGACAATAGAGGGGATCGATTACCCACCACTCAGTGATTCCCATTCTAGTCTGAAGAGCTGGCAACGAGTCGAGCGGTTTTTGCGGACACAGAAAGGACTGTGGCGAAGGGATATCGATGTTAGGCAGGGGTTTGCG
>DOVB01000014.1 GCA_003520285.1 Halieaceae bacterium | reverse complement strand
GCTCGGAGGCCTCAGCGCATCAGCCGCATCTTGCGCAGAGGCGTTTTAATGAGTTCGGCCTCGGGCTGGGTCAGTTCGCCTTGAATGCCTGTGCCAAGCGCTCCATTGGACCCGCCAGAGAGTCGACTCAGAGAACTGATCGGTTCAGGGCAACGGCCGTTATCACGATAGTATAAGGCGGTTGCGAGCCGCGCTTCATTGGGGTCACCTAAGCGGTGATTGAAGTCATCTTGCACAGCACACCCGGTGACTTCTACACCCCCTACGTCGCCCCCTTGGGTTGGTGTGAAGCCATCTGGGTAATCGCCAAACCCCGAGTCATTGACGCCCTTGAACTGTACACTGAAATACGTCGACCCACAGTTCGGGGTTGGATAATAGCCATAGGGTTTGCCACAGGTCGTGGTTCCGATCTGGATGACTTCAAACCCAATCCCGCGGAGCCCGTTCATGAAAGCTTCACTGGCTGAACAGGTGCCTCCGCCAGTAATCACGAAAACGCGATCCAAATTGACGGTGGGCAGTGGCTGATTCTCCGTGACCGAGAATCCTTGTGCTCGGCTGTGAAAGGGAATGGGTGTTAAGGTGCGTCCAGTAACGGGGTTAACACTGGGGTACTTGTCGTTGAATGTCAGCAGTTCAAAAGTTCGGCCTTGGGTGCGCGTCCCAGCCACCATATAGCCGAGTTCAGAGGCGATATCTAAATAACCGCCGCCGTTGTAACGCAAGTCAATGATCAGGTCACTGATACCCGCGGTGACGAAGTCGTTGATCGCGTTTACGAGCGCCTGCTCTGCGGGTGCGATGTGATCGTGAAAGCTCATGTAACCGACATTGCCAGAGCTGGTAGAGATCACGGTTTCGTTTTGAAGCGAATCGATGGATACGGATTCTGGTGATAAGGTGACAACTCGGGTTTCGGTTGCGTTCAGCGGCAGAATTTCAAAAGTATGCTCTTCGCCAACTTGCGACGGTCTCAAGCCCGCGTTGAGTACACTCGGGTCTCCATCGACCACCGGTTCACCGTCGATGGCTATGATTTTAGTGCCTCGGGTCAGCCCAAGCTGCGCGGCAGTCGAGGTCTGCTGACTGTAGGCGATTCGAACGTCGCGTGGCGGGCTGGCACTCAGAATCGCAAATTCGATCCCATAGCCGACCGAGACACCACCTTGGGAAAGCTCAAACCATTCTTGGGAGTCAATCACGAAGTGATAACTGTCTTTGGGTTTGCCCGAGGGCGTCACCGCCTCTGTTTTTAAGACACTAAAATACGCGTTGGGCTCGGTTGGAAAGCTTGAATCGATGAGCGAGGAGTAATCTTCACCCGGATCGCGATCGGTGATTTCGTCATACCATAAGTACAGATCGTTACTCCAAGAGCGCAGCCAGTTTTTCTCGTCTAGTGCTTCGCCTTGGCGGTCGGCGTAGAGTCTTCCGGTTGAGGGATCGGTGCCGTTTCTTGGGTTGGCACAGAGGTTTGCAAAGGTGTCGGCATCTCCGAAAACACCAGCGGTCCAGCCGCCCGGGGGTGTGTTATTGGTGGGTGCCGGGTTCGAGCCACCGCCTCCGCCGCCGCAGGCACTCAGTAGAGTGAGACTGGCGATGAACAAGAATGCTGACTTTTCCAAGACGCGCCTCCTAAGTTTTTATCCGTAATGCCAATTTTCGTAGTGTATGTGTAAAATCAATCTAGGTCAGCGTCTGGTTGCAGTTTTGTGACGATGAGTGGTGATTACGTGTGAATTACCCTAGGCTGATTGAGTTCGCACTTTCTAGATTAAATAGCCGCCTTACTCAGTGAAAGATCGGGCTCCGCCAATGCGTCAAACAATTGGGCATTGGCGGCATCAAATAGACACAGCAGTGCAATAAGCCTCGCATTACCGGGGGCTTGCTGCCTCAACAGGGAGTCGCATGTCGACAGTCTTGACGGTAAGCACACAGCCCTATAGTGATCAAAAGCCGGGCACTTCGGGGTTGCGCAAAAAAGTAGCGGTTTTTCAGCAGCCCAACTACGTCGCAAACTTTGTTCAATCAGTACTGAATCTGATACCAGAACCCGAATCCTCTACTTTGGTGGTGGGTGGTGACGGTCGATTTTTTAACGATGAGGCCATTCAAGTTATTGTGCGTCTTGCCGCTGGCAATGGATTTGGTCGCGTCATTGTCGGGCGTGACGGCATTCTGTCCACGCCAGCAGCATCAGCTGTCATCCGTTCCCGCGGTGCCGAGGGTGGCCTGATTCTCTCGGCGAGCCACAATCCGGCGGGCGAGCATGGTGATTTTGGGATTAAATTTAATGCTGGTAATGGTGGGCCCGCGACAGAGGCCTTAACCGCCGAGATCGTGGCACAGACGGCCACGATCACGTGCTTTTATACGGCGCCAAGTGAAGTCAAAGTTGATCTTTCCAAGCTCGGTGAAAGTGTGGTCGGTTCGACGGTGGTTGAAGTCATTGATCCAGTTGCATTGTATGCTGAGTTGATGGAGACCCTGTTCGATTTTGAGTCTATTCGAGCACTACTTCGATCGGCACAATTCGCAATGCGCTTTGATGCCATGCACGCGGTAACGGGGCCTTATGCGGCAGAGATACTGGTTTCGAGACTCGGCGCAAGCCCAGAAACTTTAATGAATTGTGTGCCCAGCCCTGACTTTGGAGGTGGTCATCCGGATCCCAATCTGGTGCATGTAAAGCAACTGGTCGATATGGTCAATGGCTCACTCGATATCCAGTTCGGTGCGGCTTCTGATGGTGATGGTGACCGCAATATGGTGTTGGGTAAGGGCTGCTATGTAAACCCCTGCGATTCGCTGGCCATTATGACCGCGAACGCTCAGTTGCTACCGGGATACGCTCATGGCTTGGCCGGTGTGGCTCGCTCCATGCCGACCTCCCGGGCGGTTGACAGAGTTGCCGCTCGACTAGGCATAGATTGTTTTGAAACGCCTACGGGATGGAAGTTCTTTGGCTCATTACTCGATGCTGGAAAAATAACGCTGTGCGGAGAAGAGAGCTTTGGAAGTGGCTCTAATCATGTCCGAGA
>DOVB01000279.1 GCA_003520285.1 Halieaceae bacterium | reverse complement strand
TCAAAGCGGACTCTAAAAGCTGTGAGGTCATGGTCCTGCTCGCGTCGCAGGTAAGCCACTGCAAATTCTCTGATAGCAGCGATGTCGTTAACATCACCGTTGGCGGCTACCTGCCGATCTTCGGCTTCTATCATCGCCTTATTCACGAAGATTTCTGCGACATCTCGAATATAGTCGCCCCGATAGCCGTCTTCCGGCCAGCTCGGATCATCGGGTGTTAAGCCGAGGCATCTCGCTTGCACTGACCGCGCGAGATGATCAATCTGAGCACCGGCGTCGTTGTAATAAAATTCGCGTTGTACGGTATAGCCGCCTGCGCTGAGGAGTCGGCAAATACTATCGCCGACCGCAGCACCGCGGCCGTGGCCAACATGCAGAGGCCCGGTTGGGTTGGCGGACACAAACTCCACCTGGACGGATTCTCCCCTGCCCATGTCGTGGTGCCCAAAGGTGTCACCAGCGCTGAGAATACTGTGCAGCGTGCTCGACAGTGACTGCTTGGATAAAAAGAAGTTGATGAAGCCCGGGCCGGCAATCTCGATGGCATCGATATCGCGATCTTCAGGAATCGCAGCAATAATGGCTGTGGCAAGCTGGCGGGGATTCACACCGGCTTGTTTAGCGAGGGCTAGCGCGATGTTGGTGGCGAAATCGCCATGTGCGGGATCGCGGGTGCGTTCAATAGTGATGCGGCTAGCGTCAGCCTCGGTGAGCGTCTTGTCAGCGACCAAAGAGTCGAGAGCTTGGCTGATCAGAGACTGTATGTGTTCTTGCATGATACTGAATCGGCTCCTTATAAAACGGCATTATCCGTTGTTCGGTGGTCAAATAAAAGACTTACACAGGGTTATAAAAAGTCATAGGGATCCACATCTACAGCAAAGCTCAAGTGATTTTTTGACCGGATCGTGTTCAGAATATCGATTAAGTGAGCCACCCATTGATGCAGATTTTTCTGGTGTGCCGAAAACACCGTGAGCTGGTAGCGGAATTTGCCGGCTCTGCGTGAGAGTGGCGCTGGGATTGGGCCAATGAATTGCAGGTCAGAGGGCAGTTCCCGCTGTGCGCGCTGACGACATGTCATGAGAAAGGCCTCGGCATCGCTCGGTGTCGGACTATCACAATGAATCAGCATCATTTGTCCGATCGGTGGTAAGCCACTTTCGATCCGATGCTGCAACAGATCATGAGCCGTGATTAAAAAATCGTTATTCAAAATCTGCTGGAATAGCGGCGCTTCAGGGTGGTGCGTTTGTAATATCGCTCGCCCGGGTTTGTCGCCTCGGCCCGAGCGTCCCGATACTTGGATTAAGAGTTGGGCGAGGCGTTCTTCGGCTCGGAAATCAGCGCTGAACAAGAGCGCATCAGTGTCGACGATACCGACTAGGGTCACTTTTTCTAGGTCATGACCTTTCGCCAGCATTTGTGTGCCTATGATGATGGCGCCACCGGACTCCACCCGAGTTGAGTCAAGAGCGGCGTTGAGTTGGTCGACCGAGCCGATACTATCGCTGTCTATTCTTGTAATGGGGGTGTTCGGAAAGAGCGTTTCGAGGGCGAGCTCGGCTCTTTCTGTGCCCACTCCAACCCCCTGCCAGTGTTGGCTGCGACAGTTTGGGCAGTGACTCGGCATCGGCTTCTGCGCTTGGCAGTGGTGGCATCGTAAACGCTGATTGCGCTGGTGAATCACGAGCCTAGAATCACAGCGGTCACACTCCGCGATCCAGCCACAATCGTGACACAAAAGGGTATGTGCAAATCCGCGCCGGTTTAAAAATAGCAGCACCTGCTCACCCTTGGCGAGCGTTTCGCGACACGCCTCGATCAGTGGCTGCGAGAGTCCAGCAGTGAGTTGACTCCGCCTTACATCAAGAATTTGCCAGTGAGGTAAGGCAGCTTGAGTGGCTCTTTGAGTCAGTTTCAAAAGATCAAAGCGCCCTTTTTGGACGTTGTAGAGGGTTTCAAGCGAAGGCGTCGCGCTCCCCAATAAAATGGGACAGTCTTCAATTTGTGCCCGCTTAATCGCCAGATCGCGCGCGTGATAGCGAAAGCCATCTTGTTGTTTAAAGGCCGCGTCGTGCTCTTCGTCAACGATGATGAGTCCCAGATTAGCGATCGGTGTAAACAATGCGGATCGCGTCCCGAGTAAAACTTGAAGCGCACCAGTGCGGGCGTGATCCCAGATTCGAGTGCGCTCTGAATCAGTCAATCCTGAATGCAGAAGCCCCACTGTGTTACCAAACCGCGCCCTGAATCGCGCTGCGGTTTGTGGCGTGAGCGCAATTTCTGGTACCAGTACCAGGGCATTCTGAGATCGCTGCAATACTTGCTCGATACACCCCAGATAAACTTCGGTTTTACCGCTTCCCGTGATCCCGTAAAGAACTTTTGCGCTAAAGCCGGTGGTTGCAGCCATTGCTGCCAGAGCTTGGCTTTGTTCAGGGTTTAATTGAGGTTGATTTGTCTCGCTGGTGTTTTTGGCGGCATTGTCATTGGGGTGCAATACACAGGTCTGTGCAAGTTGTTTGTTGATCAACCCTTTGATCACCGTGTTGGTGAAGCCCAAGCTCTTCAAATCATCAAGGAATTGGGTCTGTTGTTGCAGGAGTTCAAGGAGTGCCGCTTGTTTTGGGCTTCTCGATAAACCCTCACTGGGATGGTTCGCGCCCAGCTTAGTGACGGTTAGAGCGGTCGGGCGTTGTTTTAGCTCACCACCTCGTCGAAGCGCCGGTGGAAAGCACAACGATATGACTTCTCCTAGAGCGTATCCGTAGTAGTGAGCAGACCATGAGCACAGATCAATCAGTGGCGCGGTCACGAGTGATTGGGTATCTAACAGGCGAATAGCGCGCTTTAGCTTATTGCTAGCGATTTCTGATTGTGGCGCGAGCCCGATTACCACACCGACCGTATCGCGGCCGCGAAACGGCACCAGTACCCGCGTGCCCGGTTGAATATCGCGGATACGCTGATCATCGCAGTCCACGGGTGGTAGATAATCGAAAGTGCCGTGAAGAGGCTTAGGGATAGCAATCTGTAAGACGCGCATGGTGGGCCGATCAGAAAATTCAGCCGATAGTGTAACAGACATGCAAGCCCACTTGCTTATTCAGATAGCTGAGGTACAATGCGTGCCCTTTGAATTGAATCAGTGCGTGCACTGCGGTGCCTTACATCAGCTAAGGTGGCGGTGGTGCCTAACGGAGAAACAGCCATGAAATCAGATATTCACCCTAAGTACGAGCCCGTTGTTGTAGCGTGCAGCTGCGGCAATAAGATCGAGACGCGTTCGACCATCGGTGCAGACTTTCACATTGACGTCTGCTCGCAGTGTCACCCCTTCTTTACGGGTAAGCAAAAGGTTGTCGATAGTGGTGGGCGAGTCGATCGATTTAATCGTCGCTTTGGTAATCGATCAGTCACCAAGTAGACATCAGAATCCTTTAAAAACCGCGCTCGGCGCGGTTTTTTTTTGTGATCCCTATCAGAACACGTCAAGCAAGAGTTCCTGGCTTTCGGCGCCGACTTCAGCCGATGACCTGGTTGGCGTGTTTTCTGCTCTGAAATATTCATCCATGGTATTGGCTTGACCGGGTTGTGCTAACAGGCCTGTATTGGTGTCGATGGTGGCGCGCACAATGCCGGCGGGGATGCGCCTGCTGTATTCAGGCATCTCGGCGAGAGCTTCTCGCATATAGTTAATCCAAATAGGGAGGGCTGCGGTGCCGCTATATTCTCTTGCCCCCAAATTTGAAAAATCGTCGAAACCGACCCATGCCGTTGTCACAATCTTTGGGCTGTAACCGGAGAACCACGCATCTCTTGGTCCATTAGTCGTCCCCGTCTTACCCGCTAAATCGCTTCTGTTGAGCACTAGCGCTTTGCGTGCGGTCCCATAGCGCACGACGTCCTTCAGCATATTGTCGATAATGAAGTGAATCCTTTCATCCATAACCCGCGGCGCTTTGATGGGTGTTTGCCGGCCACTCAGTACCTCAGTCATCGACAATTCACTCCGAGATTCTGGCAGGTCGACGCAGGGGTCGCATCCCAGTGCTGGATTGGCCTCAAATACGGTGTCGCCGTCACTGTTCTCGATGCGTTCGATAATAAACGGCGTGACAGCAAAGCCTCCATTCGCCAGAATCGCGTAAGCCTTGGCCAGCTCCAGGGGTGGCATGGCGTGAGTGCCCAGTGCGAGTGACAGATCTGGTGCGAACGCCTCGGTGTCGAATCCTAGGGTTTGAGCGTAGTCAAGCATGCTTCGAACGCCCATTTGCTCGAGAATTCTAATGGATACCAAGTTAAGCGATTGAGTGAGAGCTTGGCGCAGACGTGTAGGTCCATAGAATTTGCCGCTGTCGTTTTCTGGTCTCCAGATATCCTCTAGAGACGCGTCTTTGAATACTTTTGGGGCATCGTTGACGAGGGTAGCGGCGGTTAAGCCTGAATTAAGTGCAGCGGCGTAAATGAAGGGTTTGAAGCTCGAGCCCGGTTGCCGTTTCGCCTGCGTGGCGCGATTAAATTTACTCTTGCTGAATCCAATGCCGCCGACGAGGCTTTGGATCCTGCCAGTTTCCGATTCAAGTGAGACCAGCGCGGCTTGCGCTTTCGGGAGTTGGGTGAGGGCATAGCGACCGGAGGGGCGCTGCTCAACTCGGATCACATCACCGAGCAATACGACATCACTGGCCCGTTTCGGTGCTTGACCAAATAAGTCTTCGTTGATGTAAGGGTTGGCTTGTCGAAGTCCACGCTCCCAGTCGATCGTGACAATCGAGCCATCACCAAGTAAGACCTCTATCGAGCGCTCTTCGATTGCAACTACCGCTGCGGGAATCATGTCGGCAATGGTTGGGATTTGACGGATCGTCTCGCGCCAAGAGTCGCGATCTAAATCGGGGTCACCGGCTAGCTCTGATTCGGCACCACGGTATCCATGTCTAGAGTCATACTCTTGCAACCCTAGAATGACTGCGGAACGAGCTGCTCTCTGCAGCTCTGAGACCACTGTGGTGTAGACCACGTAGCCATCGGTATAGGCGCCAGATCCATACCGCTCGACCATCTCTGCACGAACCAGTTCAGCCACATAGTCTGCTCTCAGTTCAGATTGAGCGCTATGCAGTCGGGCGTTTACTGGTGCACTTTGAGCGCTGTTGGCTTCGGCTTCAGTGATGTAGCCCAGACTTGCCATCCGGCTGAGGATCCAATTGCGACGCTCTTTCGCAGCTTGTGGGTCGGATACCGGATTGTCGCGAGAGGGTGCTTTGGGTATCCCAGCCAGAAGGGCCCATTCAGCAAGGCTTAAATTTTGGATAGATTGTCCGTAGTAGACTTCCGCGGCGGCCTCGAAGCCATACGCGCGATGCCCAAGAAACACTCGGTTAACGTACAACTCAAAGATCTCTTGTTTTGACAGCGCTCGCTCAATCTCAATGGCGAGAACGATTTCGTTTAACTTGCGCATAAAGGTTCGGTCGAGCGTCAAGAAGTAGTTGCGCGCGACTTGCATAGTGAGGGTGCTACCGCCGCTGCCTTTTTGTCCTGTGACGACGAGCTCCGATACCGCTCTCGCTAAGCCCATCAAATCGATACCGTTGTGATTAAAGAAATTGTCGTCTTCAGCCGACAATAGAGCGTGTATGAAGGGCTTCGGGATTTCATCGAAACTCAGCGGAGTGCGTTTCTGTTCGCCAAACTGTGCGATGAGTGCACCGTCACGAGACAACACTCGCATTGGTGTTTGCAGTTGAACGTCCTTTAGGCTCGCGGGGTCCGGCAAGTCAGGACTCAAGTATAGATACAGCGAGGCCGCCCCCCAGAAAAACCCGCAAATAGCAAATACGGCAAGACTAACAAAATTGAGAAGCCACCGTGGTAGGACTTTAGTCATAGAAAGTAATGCCACTCTGGTGATGCACGAGTTGGATTATAGGCTGATTTGATGCTTAGTTGCGAGGATCGGTAGCCTATCGAAGAGTACCTCGTAAGTTAGACTAGTATTTGCGTATTCTAAAATTACAGGTCGCTTGTTGTTACATCTATTGGGTAAAAATTCTCGGTCCATTGTGTTGGGGCTCGATGTCAGCTCGACAACCGCAAAGTTGTTGGAGCTGAGCAAATCGGGAGGCCACTATCGAGTTGAAAGCTATGGCGTCGCCAATTTGCCGCTAGATGCCGTGATCGAGAAGACCATCAATGATATTCCGGCGTTAAGCAAATCGATAGCGCAGGCGGCTGCGCTATCGGAAACGTCCGTGACACTGGTGGCAGCGGCAGTAGCCGGATCCACAGTGATTACCAAGCTTATCGAGATGCCTGACGGTCTCAACGATGATGCGCTTGAAGCTACGTTATTTGTGGAAGCGGATCAACACATTCCCTATCCACTAGAAGAAGTGGCGTTGGATTTTGAGGTTCAGGGTGGTTCTCTCGATCTTGAGGGGTACAACAGCGTGCTGTTGGCGGCATGCCGCAAGGAAACGCTCGATGCGAGAGTCGAGGCGATCGAGGCGGCTGGACTCAAGCCCACTATTATTGACATCGAGGCCTTTGCCATCGAGCGGGCATTCGAGCTGATTCAGCGGCACCTTAAGTTAGATCCAAATAGCACCGTCGCTATTTTTGATATTGGTGCGACCATGACGACACTGAGCGTCCTTCACCGAGGTCGCAGCATTTATACTCGTGAGCAGGTATTTGGTGGCAAACAGTTAACCGATGAAATTATGGGCCGCTACGGCTTGCCGCTCGAAGAGGCGGGTTTGGCAAAAAAGCATGGTGGTCTGCCAGATGACTATGAGCCCGAGGTGCTTGAGCCATTTAAAGAGGCCGTGATCCAACACATCTCGCGAAGTCTCCAGTTATTTTTTTCGTCCAGTCATTATAACGATGTCGACTCTATCGTTTTGGCCGGTGGCGTCGCCTGCATGGCGGGGCTGGACCGGCTCGTGCGCGAAAAACTGGGTACCCGCGTGGTGATTGCCAACCCGTTTCAAGGGATGACCATGTCATCCAAAGTCGATGCGGTAGCGCTCCAAGATGATGCCCCCGGCTTGATGATTGCCTGCGGCTTAGCCATGAGGAGTTTTGACTAATGTCGTCTATTAACTTGCTGCCGTGGCGTGAAGAACTGCGTGAAC
>DOVB01000242.1 GCA_003520285.1 Halieaceae bacterium | reverse complement strand
GAGCTCGGAGTGGATCGAATCGATGCTGATCGGATTAGAAATATCGTCGTTTTGGGCGTTAATACCTTCGGCTGGACCTTTATCAACCGACAGCAACCTGTGCCCGATCCCATGCCCTATGTATCGCTTATTGCTCCCTCGGGTGACACCTGGATCTATGGAGAGCCTCAGGATGACAACTGCATTGAGGGCTCAGCCTCTGCCTTTGCGCAGGTAGTCACTCAAACGAGACATGTCAGTGATACCGATATTGTGTATCGAGGGCCGCATGCCGAACAGTGGATGCTGCAAGCACAGTGCTTCGCAGGAGCCCCTAACCCAGCGCCGGCGCCCGGCAGCCGTCGCAAACAGTAGCGTCTTCGAGTATGAAGCCCAGCGCAGAGCCACCCTGCGAGCGATGAATCAAGCTTTACCAGACGTAAGGGATGAGTGCTTTGCGCTCTTTCGGATAGTCATCGAAGTTCTTCAGGAACCATTTGTGCGTATACAGTGCTCTTGGTGCAAGATTCCCGACTGTAATTGCGAGCACAAAAACCGCACCCAGATTCCATGTCATGATTGCAAAGCCAGTGAATGACAGGATCTCTCCCAAGTATTGTGGACAGCTCACCCATTTGAACATCCCGCCGAAGGGAATCTTATATCTTGGCGCACTCGGGTCGGGTGTCTTGGAGCGCAAATTACGCAAGATGGTATCGGAATGGATGTTGAGTACAAATCCTATGTAATAAATGATGATACCGGTGATAAACCGCGGATCGCTAAACCAGTCGCTTGTGTATTGAGTGCCAATATTGGCAATGTACTCGGCGTTGAAGTATCCATGTAAAAGCAGGGTAACCCAGCCCGCTACCACCACATTGAACGAGAAGGTAGAGCTTGCCCCGGGCTGAACTCGCATGAGGAGAGGCGTGATGAGGGCTCGATTACTATAGTGGATCATCCAGATGGCCAAAAAAAACAGCGGGACCGTCTCACCCGAGTTGGCACCCATGAAAAACACGACCGGGAACACAATCAGACCCGGTAGTTCCATTAGGATCCATCCCGTTTTAGAGTGCAGTTTGATGCCTTTGGCTCGGCTACCACCGCCAAATCGGCCCCCGTAAGCGGCGGTGCCGAATAGGCTGCTGACGAAGATAAGAAGGGCGTATAAAAATCCCACGATCAGAAGGGTGTCGTAGAAAGTATTATCGGTATACCACTGCATAGAGCCGCCTTAGTCCATTGTTACTGTTCAAGCCGGTAATCTATCGTACCTGCCCCTACCGCGTAACACACATTCGGACTATGACAGCTAAACTGGTGCCACCGTGGATCCGAGTATCGTCCAAATGAGGGGTGCTCAGGACTGTTAAAATCGGTAAGGTCATGACGCGTAACTCAGCTTACTTTAAGTGGCCAATTGAGGATAATTACAGTGGCAGATAAATATAAGCCGATGCAGGCAGCCGACGTCGCTCAATGGGATGCCGAGGTGGGCGTGTTGGTCGTCGGCTTTGGCGGCGCTGGCGCTGCCGCGGCAATAGAAGCTTGTGACCAAGGGTGTTCGGTGATGTTAGTTGAAGCGGCTTCTGCCGCAGGGGGATCGACTGCCTTATCCTCAGCGGAGCTCTATTTAGGGGGTGGCACCCGGATTCAGAAAGCGTTGGGCTACAACGATACGGTCGACGCGATGTATGATTATTTGATGGCTTCTAATGGGCCACAAGCCTGCCCAGAAAAAACCAGAGCTTACTGCGAGCAAAGTGCGGATCACTTTGATTGGCTCGAAGCTCAAGGCGTTCCCTTCAAGGAATCAGAGTACCCTCATCGCGCTATGATGGCGTTGACGGATGATTGTTTGCTTTACACTGGAAGCGAAAAAGCCTGGCCCTATGTGCAGCTGGCCGCGCCAGCGCCTCGAGGTCATAACTTAAAGGTTGAGGGCGACAACGGTGGTCCTTTGTTTATGAGTGTCATGGAACAGGCTGTTCGAGTTAGAGGTATCGAGGTTCGTTTTGAAGCTCGTGTATTGAGACTGATAGTGGACAGCAGTGAAGATGACCCGGTGATTTGTGGCGCTGTGATCCGGCAAGATATGCGTGAGCAAATGATCAGAGCGAGGCAAGGTGTGGTTCTTTGTTGCGGCGGTTTTGTTATGAACCAGGCGATGCTGAAGCAGTATGCGCCTGAACTGATGAAGGCCACGGTGCCCATCGGCAACCCAAATGATAACGGCGCTGGTATACAAATGGGGCTTAGTGTTGGTGCGGCTGTTATCAATATGCACGAGGGTTTCGTGAGTTTGCCCTATTATCCTCCGGCCACGCTGACATACGGTATTCTGGTGAATGCTCAGGGCCAACGTTTTATTAATGAAGATGCGTATCACGGACGAGTTGGCGCGGCGGTGCTCAAACAGTCTGGTGGACCCGTTTACTTGGTGATGCGAGTTGAGGATTACGACGGCTACGAAACACAATCTTATCTGGACGCACCCATCGCTGGCACAGGAGAGACGCTCGAGGAGCTTGCCGCTGAGTTAGATCTGCCGGAGGGCCAGTTGGAGCGTTGTCTTGAGACTTACAACCGGTTTGCCAGCGAGGGTCGTGATCCTTTATTCCACAAGTCGGCGGACTGGTTAGAGCCGATTGTTGGTCCCGTCGTTGCGATTGACTGTACGCCCGGTCGAGGTGCGTTTTTTCCCTACTTCACGCTGGGAGGGCTCGATACCACGGTCGACGGTCAGGTCAAAAATGCTGCGGGCACGGTCATTCGAGGTTTGTTTGCCGCAGGTCGAACAGCCTGCGGGGTGCCCCGGCGCGGGGATGGTTATGCATCCGGTACTTCGGTGGCGGACGCATCATGGAGTGGGCGATTGGCCGGACGCAGTGTTGCTGTCAACGAAAGGAGGTCGTCAAGTGAGTGATGTACAGTGGATGGCTCGATTGGATCGCCTCGAATCGCTTGATGAGATCCGGCAACTCGCGGCGAAATATGCCCTCGCCTTGGATATGCGAGATATCGATGCGCTAGTGAATTTGTTCCCCGAAGATGTCAGGGTGGGTAAGTCGATGTCCGGACGGGCGCATTTCAAGCGTTGGATGGATCAGACACTGCGCGAGCAATTTACCGGTACCTCGCATCATATCGGCAATCATATTATTGAATTCGAAGATCCTGATCACGCCGTTGGCGTGGTTTACTCGAAGAACGAGCACGAAACTCCCACTCAGGATGGCAATAGTGAGTGGGTCATCATGCAGATGATTTACTGGGATCACTATCAACGGATCGATGGGCGCTGGTATTTTGCACGCCGACTGCCGTGTTATTGGTATGCGACGGATCTGAATAAACCGCCCATTGGTGATCAGAAGATGCGTTGGCCTGATCGAGATCATTACGATGGGGCTTATCACGATTTGTTCCCTAGCTGGAAAGCGTTTTGGGCGGAGCCGATCTCGGAAGAATTACCTGCAGTAGCAGCGCCCGCGCCTTATGAGACCTTTCTGAAGACCATGAGGCGACAGCAAGACAACCCTAAAATCCGCACGCGCTAAGGCATCCTATGACCTCTCTTTCGCATTTGTTGGCGCCCATAGAGCTCGGAGCACTGAGAGCGTCTAACCGTATTTTTATGGCGCCCATGACCCGGAGTCGAGCACAATCCGATGATCTGGTCACCGATCTACACCGCGAATACTATCAGCAGCGAGCGTCGGCTGGACTCATTATCAGCGAGGGTATTCACCCGAGTGCGGATGGCAAGGGGTATAACCGAACGCCTGGTTTGTTTGCCGCAGAGCACGCGAAAGCTTGGCGGCAAGTGACTGATGCGGTGACCGCTGCGGGCGGTCAGATGGTGGCGCAATTAATGCATTGTGGACGGGTGGGTCACGCCCTCAACAAAGCCGCTGGTGCTCGCTTTCTCGCGCCTTCTGCAATCGCTTGCAAAGAAGAGATTTTTACTGAGCAGGGCTCGTTACCGATGCCGGTTCCAGAGGCTATGACAACTCCGGAGATTGCATCAGTGATTGCCGACTATGCCGCGTCCGCGCGATTGGCGATGAGCGCTGGATTCAGCGGTGTCGAGCTACACTGTACTTCGGGTTACCTGCCTGCCCAGTTCTTATCAACCGGCACGAATCAGCGCAGCGATCATTACGGAGGTTCGCTCGAGAATCGATTGCGGTTTGTGCTTGAAGTAACAGCTGCATTGAGTGAGGCGATTGGTGCTGATCGGGTTGGTCTGAGGATCTGCCCAGGTAATCCCTTTAATGATTTACATGATGATAATCCTCAAGAAACCTTTGCCACCCTTTTAGAAGCCCTGAAGACCTACTCGATCGCCTACTTGCATGTCATTCGAATGCCGAGTGTCGGGTTTGATTCCCTGGTGCTCGCGCGCGATCACTTCGATGGGATCTTAATTGGTAACGACAGCTTTACCGCGGAAGAGGCGGATCAAATGATTGGGGAGGGCTTGCTCGACGCCGTGGCCTTTGGTCGGGCCTTTGTCGCTAATCCAGATTTACCCGAGCGGTTCAAGATGGGTGCGCCGCTGGCGAAAATTAATTTCAAGACACTCTACGGTGGCGGAGCAGAGGGTTACACTGATTACCCGAGCTTGGCGGAGTCCTAGATTCTTCTCCCCCGCTGTTACATTTTAAGACTCTAAGGAGAGCACTATGGCAATGCCGAATGATATTGGTGTTATCGATCTGATGATGGCAATTCCCAACAACGATACCTCAGATTACTACGACTTTATCAAGCCGCTCTTAATGGATGAGCAGAGTCGGCAGATGTTTAAGATGCCCGCTCAGTATATGTTCAAAGATATCCCAAGAACGGGGGTTCAAGACGACTATATCGCATATACCATTGCTAAAATGGACGAGTTTGGTATTGAAAAAGCAATGATCGGTGTCGATGAAGACCAGTATACGCTGCAGAATAAAGCCGTATTGGAGCACCCTGATCGCTTTATTGCATCCTATGACTGCAACCCAAACCGAGGCATGGAGGAAGTTCGCAAAATCCGCCGCTTGCACGAGCGTTATAACCTTAAGGCAGTGACCGCGTTCCCGTCAGGTCTGTGTCCGCAAGTCTCGTTGTCCGATAAAAAGTGGTACCCCATTTTTGTGACTTGTGTCGATTTGGATATTCCTTTCTGCCCCTGTGTTGGTGTTCCTGGTCCCCGAATTCCGATGGAGCCTCAAAAAGTGGAGCATCTGGACGAAATCTGTTGGTTCTTCCCAGAGCTGAAAGTCGTGATGCGACACGGCGGTGAGCCATGGACAGATCTCGCTTGGAAGTTGATGTTGAAGTACCCGAACCTGTATTACATGACCAGTGCTTTTGCGCCTAAACACTACCCGCAAGATATTATTCATTTTGCCAATACGCGTGGTGCCGACAAAATCATGTACGCCGGATACTTTCCGATGGGCTTATCGCTCGAAAGAATTTTTGGCGACCTACCTCAAGTGCCGTTTAAAGAAGAGGTGTGGCCCAAGTTTTTGCGCGAGAATGCTCAGGCCGTCTTTAAGTTGGGCGATTAAACCGTGTCTGTGCAGCGGCGCTCGCTTAGGGATAAAAGAGGCTAATAGTATCGACAATGCAGGCAGGACGTTCAGCACCCTCGACCGTTATGATGACTCGGACGACCGTTTTGATTGCGCCCTTTGACTCTTCTGCGGAGAGGATTTCGCCGCTAGCTATTACAGTGCTATCGACAGGGACGACCGCTGGGAATCGGATGCCTTCAGCGCCATAGTTGACGCCCATTGAGACACCCTTGACTTCGAGCAGCTGTGGTAAAAACCAGTTGGCCAGTGACAAAGTCAGATAGCCGTGAGCGATAGTCGTTCCAAAGGGGCCCTGTTTGGCTTTGATGGGATCCACATGGATCCATTGATGGTCGCCCGTTGCGTCAGCGAATTGGTCAATACGGGATTGTGAAATAGTGATTGGTTGGCTTGGTCCGAGCGGGGTGCCAACCAGCGTCAGCAATTTCTGCGGTGTTTCAACGGTTACAGTAGTCATCGATTCGCTCCAATAATAAGGACTCTATTATCGCAGAACGAGCTCGGGATCTGCGACTTGTGTGTAGTCCATTCGACTTACGCTACTCACCCCTGTTTGAGGCTACAATCTCAGTCGCAGATTAGGAGAACCTCATGCGATTACAAAATAAAACTGCCTTGGTCACCGGCGGCTCAAGAGGCGTTGGGCGCAGTACGGTCGAACGATTCCTCGCCGAGGGTGCGGTCGTCTACTTAACCGATATACATCGTGAGCGCGGCGAGGCCGTTGCAGCCGAGCTGGGCGCTCATTTTATTGCTCATGACGTGGCGAGCGAGGCTGACTGGCAAGCGGTTGCAAATCGCATCATAGCCGATGGCGCTCAGCTCGATATCGTGGTCAATAATGCGGCGATTCTCCAGCACGGGAATATTTTTGATGAGTCGCTCGAGGGCTGGCGTCGAATGATGGCAGTGAATAGTGATGGTATGTTTTTGGCGATTAAAACCGTTTTGCCTATGCTGGAGGTATCCGGGGGTGGATCGATCATCAATATGAGTTCGTCATCTGCGCTTATGGGGATGCCGGATTTCTGCGCTTATACTGCTGCAAAAGCGGCTGTGCGCGCTCTGACAATGAGTACCGCTGTCCTGTGCAAACAAAGAGGTAACAAAGTGCGCTGTAACTCAGTACATCCGGACGGCATTAATACCGATATGGTCAAAGAAATCGCTTTGCAGATGCCTCCCGCAGCCGACGGTCAATATCAAAGAGCGGCGCCTTTTGGTTGTCAGCCACAAGACATCGCGAATGTGATATTGTTTTTAGCATCGGACGATTCAACGCACGTCAATGGCGTGGCGCTGAGCGTCGATAATACCGCCACTATTCACCCTCCCTACTTGTGAAGCGTATGACTGAATTTGCCAATAAAACAGTGTTAGTGACAGGCGGAGCAGGTTTTATTGGGCGCGCCATTTGTCAGGTCTTTTTACAGGCCGGTGCTCAGGTGGTTGCTTGCGGCAGAAATCCTCCGTCT
>DOVB01000146.1 GCA_003520285.1 Halieaceae bacterium | reverse complement strand
TCAGATAGCCAATATAACGCTGTGCGGTTGTGAAGAATAGCTTCGGTCGTCCAACACCTTTGACCGCAAAGTAAACCTCTAAGGCCTCTTCAATTGTAGGAAGAGAGGAAGCGTTTCCATCTGTAACCAAGAGATGTGCGGCGGGTACTTCTATACTCTTTAGTCTTAGTCCTAACCAATAATCATCAAGCTTAGATGCAAAGACTTTGGATGCAGTTTTAGCTCTTAGTAGCGAGTTGGTTTTAAGTGATTGGACAATCCGTGGTCTTGCATAGAAACATCTAAGATCAACAGGAACTGATCTAGAAAAATAAAAACTGTTATCTTTAAGGTAGGTGTATTTAGGGTATCTAAAATGTCTACTCATTTGTCTACGGCTCCTCATCAGTTTCGTAAGAAACGAGAGCTAACAAGGGCTGTAGAGACTGCGGGTGGGACGGTATTATCAATCGAGTGGCGATGAATGCAATCCCCCGTTAACTGCGTAGAGCCTAGAGACTTTAAAGATAAAATATGGCGGTGGAGGAGGGATTCGAACCCTCGATACCGATTAAGGTATGCACCCTTAGCAGGGGTGTGGTTTCAGCCACTCACCCACTCCACCGAATTGTGTCACTGGATTGTACCAGTCCTATCTGTTTGTTCGCATCCCTCCGTCGGGATGGATTCGATCGGCGCTTCTCGCGCCGCTCTCACCCCTTCGGGGCGCCGTCGCTTTGCTCCAGCGTCCAAACCGCTGCCCGGTTTGTCGAGCCCTCATACCGATTAAGGTATGCACCCTTGAGCTGTGGTGTGGTTTCAGCCACTCACCCACTTCACCGAATTGTGTCACTGGATTGTACCAGTCCTATCTGTTTGTTCGCATCCCTTCGTCGGGATGGATTCGATCGCGCGGCATAATAACACATCAAGCGCACAATCAAAGGGATTATGCGGGATCCGTGTCTGGTTTTTTTGTTAACAACGCCCGACCCTCAGAACGTTGCTCAATTCCCAGCTCAGAGCGAGTAATGGCCAGATCCTTTGGCGCATCAATGCCAATACGTACCTGCCCACCCTTCGACGACACGACAGTGATCGTAATTGAATCGCCGATAACGAAGCTCTCACCAATTTTACGGGTTAGTACCAGCATCACTCACTCCATGAAGCTGCTGTTGAACTACTCTTCAACCGGATCGCCGTCTAAACCAAAGGCGGTGTGCAGAGAGCGAACGGCCAGCTCTAAAAACTTCTCTTCAATAATGACTGAGATTTTGATTTCTGAGGTCGTGATCATCAAAATATTGATGCCAACACTCGCCAGCGCACCGAACATCTGACTCGCCACCCCTGCATGCGAGCGCATGCCCACGCCAACCACAGAGACCTTTGCAATCTTACTATCACTCTGAACGCTTGTAGCGCCGATCTCGTCGGCTACTGCCCGCAAAATCTCCTCCGCTCGAGCGAGATCGCCACGGGCCACCGTAAACGTGAAATCAGTCGTGTTATCGTGGCCCACATTCTGAACAATCACATCAATCTCGATATTAGCATCGCCAACCGGACCGAGGATTCGATACGCGATACCAGGCATATCCGGCACACCAGAGACCGTCAGTTTGGCCTCATCTCTCGTAAATGCAATGCCAGCAATAGTGGGGGTTTCCACGTCATTCGACTCCTCGATAGAAATTAGAGTGCCCGGACCTTCTTTAAAACTATGCAACACACGCAAAGGCACATGGTATTTTCCAGCAAACTCAACGGCTCTGATCTGCAGCACTTTAGAACCCATACTCGCCATCTCGAGCATTTCCTCGAAAGTGATACGATCAAGCCTTTGTGCACTACTAACGACGCGTGGATCGGTGGTATAGACACCATCGACGTCGGTATAGATCTGACATTCATCTGCTTTCAGCGCAGCCGCAAGCGCTACGGCGGTAGTATCCGATCCACCGCGACCCAGGGTTGTAATGTTGCCGCTCGGATCGACGCCTTGAAACCCTGCGACCACTGTGACGAAACCAGCGTCTAAATCGCTCAATAACTGGGTGTCTTCAATGTGCTGGATTCGCGCTTTGCCATGCGCATCATCAGTCAGAATTTTAACCTGCCCGCCGGTATACGACTTGGCTTTGACGCCACGCTTCGCTAGCGCCATCGACAATAACGCAGTTGTAACTTGCTCACCCGTCGACAGAAGAACGTCCATTTCTCGGGGCACTGGGCGGCCTTGTATTTCATGTGCAAGCGCTACTAAACGGTTGGTCTCACCGCTCATTGCCGAGACCACCGCCACCACACGATGCCCTTGCATCTTGAATGCCGCAATTTTATCGGCAACACCTTCAATGCGCTCAATCGAGCCCACCGAGGTACCGCCAAACTTTTGCACAATTAAGCTCATTGAGCTCGACCACCTTTATTAAAATGGCGCGCATTAAACACTAAAACGCCAGGCTTTTAAACTGGAAACGGGAAATTAAGGTAATTGCGTATCAACCCATGCCGGGACCGCATCAAGAACATCATTTAATGCTTCTACGTCAACGCCTCCACCCTGCGCCATGTCAGCTCGGCCACCCCCTTTACCCCCCAATCTTTGGGAGAATTCGCGGATCAAATCACCGGCTTTCACAACCTCGGTCAGCTCGGAACTCACTCCCGCTGCAAGTGCGATTTTGTCATCCTCAACCACCGACGCCAGCAGTACAACGCACCGACCTAATTTGGACTTCATCTGATCGACCGCCTCTCGCAGGGCTTTCGCGTCTGCGCCATCAAGGCGCGCCGACAATACCGGGACTCCGCGCACATCGATGACTTTATCGGTTAAGCTACCACCGGCTGACTGCGCCATTTTACGCTTGAGCTGCTCGACTTGCTTCTCGAGATCTCGCACTTGCAAGCGCAGGGCCGAGGCGCGCACAAGCAGAGTATCCGGTTGAGCATTCAGCTCGGCACATGTCTCTAATACAGATTGCTCGAGTTGTCCGACGTGTTCAATAGCAGCGCGCCCGGTCACCGCTTCCATGCGCCTTACCCCGGCAGCAACTCCGCCTTCTGAGATAATTTGGAACAATCCGATATCACCGGTGCGGGCAACGTGAGTGCCTCCGCAGAGTTCAACAGAAAACGCATCGTCCCCCATCGTTAACACTCGCACTTCGTCGCCATACTTCTCGCCGAACAGCGCCATGGCACCGGCATTAACAGCCTCATCCATGCTCATCAACTGAGTCGATACCGCCGTATTTGCGATAACTTGCTCGTTGACCATACGCACAATTGCGGTTCGTTGCTCAGCCGACACCGGCTGGTCATGTGAAAAATCGAAACGCAAACGCTCCGCGGTTACCAGAGAGCCTTTCTGCTGAACATGCGGGCCGAGGACCTTCCTCAGAGCAGCATGTAAAAGATGCGTGGCGGAGTGATTTCTGCGAATCGCCGCGCGGCGCAAACCATCGATGACAGCCACAACTGAAGCTCCGACAGCTAATTCGCCATGAGCGACACTCACGTGGTGCAACATCAGGTCACCTTGTTTGGTGGTGGTCGTAACGGAGGCGTCAAGACCAGGCCCCTGAAACTGCCCTGTATCCCCAATCTGGCCACCAGACTCACCGTAAAAGGGTGTCTCATCGAGTATGACAACGCCCTGCTCACCGCTGCGAAGCGACTCACAAGCCGCTCCCTCTTTGTAAATAGCAACGACGCGCGATGAGGTCTGCTCACTGTCGTAGCCCATAAACTGTGTTTCACCGTCATGGGAGATCGTTTTACTGTAGTCGACTGAAAACTTTCCACCCTCTTGCGAGCAATATGCGCATCATTGACGAATTTGCTAAGCAATTGGGGCTTCCCGAGAGTGTCCTGATTGCTCGCGATATCGAAACGACCGGCAATACTTCTGCCGCATCGATTCCCCTGGCAATGCACCGGTTGCTCGAGGAACACCCCGAGGCGTCCGGTGGTCTCGCCTTGCAGATTGGCTTTGGCGCCGGCCTTGTCTATGGCGCACAGGTTGTCACTCTCCCCTAGACCGAAAGGCTGGCTCTAAGATTGGAGCCGGTCACTACACCCCCACAGAAAAGGAAAATCATGGCTCACACCACTGAGGAAGTTCTCGCCGGCCTTGCCGAGCTCATCAACGACGAAACCGGCATTTCTGCCGACCAGGTCTCGTTGGAGAAGTCCTTCACCGAT
>DOVB01000018.1 GCA_003520285.1 Halieaceae bacterium | reverse complement strand
GAGACAAACACTTTTTCATGGAGATGAATACGCGAATTCAAGTTGAGCATCGTGTCACTGAATTGTGCTATGCCATGAAGTTTTCGAATCCTGACAATCCCGATGACTTTTTTGTGGTCGATTCACTCGTCGAAGCGATGGTGCTCCTGGCTGCTCATGGGCCGAAACTACCGAAGCCGGACCGAGTCATCAGACACAACGACAGTGTAGAAGCTCGTTTGAACGCAACCAACCATGCGCTATTACCTTCAGCAGGTGGTGTTATTGAGCACTGGAGCGATGCCATAGAGGGGGAGATCAGAGATGATCAGGGAATCTCACTCCACAACCCTGACACCGATGTGTTTATCAAATACACGCTTGCCGGTGCATATGACTCCAACATTGCGCTCTTGCTGACTGTGGGCCAATCCCGTTTGGACACCTATCGGCAAATGGCGGAGACTTTGCGTAAGACCACGCTCAGAGGCAAGGATTTGGCGACAAACCTATCGTTTCACAATGGTCTAGTGAACTGGTTTATCGGCAATAATATTAATGCGAGACCGACGACTCGATTTATCGTGCCCTACTTAACTGCGGTTGGTGAAATAAAAACAATTGCTGACCAACTTGATCTCGATGCGGCTTGGTCTGTGATGCACGAGCACACGCTCTCGCAGGCCTTACCTGAGCATCAAGCAGCTGTGAGCGAATGTCTCGCTTTGAAACAAACTCTCGTGCAACGTCCTGTACAAAAACTGCTAGCCGACCCTCATGCTTTGAGCGGATGGCTTAGCATCAACAAAGATTGTGCTTGTCGAGTTGAGGGGTCGTTCGTCTGGAACGAGAACCCAATTGAACTGCTCACAGAAATGTACCATTTTTTGAATATGGAATTTCGTCCCGAGGAGCCTGCAGCTCATGTTATTTGGAGTCATGACAAAGACTTACTAGACAAAGCGAATGCATTTTATGACGAATTAGATACCGTATTAGGGTGCGAGGACTGGATCGAACTCTGCTCTGTGTTAGACGACGAAGAACCGCCAGAGCATGCAGCTCTCTCGCCACAAGATTGGGATGCCGTGCGAGCAGCCCACCATGGGTATCTTCTGGGCCTAGATCTGCTGCTGTTGCTTCCCTTGATGGCTCAACAAGCTGATTTTTACAGTTTGAGGGTCAATGACGATTTATCGATACATATCCCAGAGCGATTGCTTGATGCTGAGCACCAAGCCCAGATGTCAAAAGTGCTCGCGCCACCACCGGTGGCCAAAGGCGATGAAATTCTGGCGGCAAGCGGTGGCATGTTTTACGGTCGAGAGACGCCTCAACACGACCTTTACGTGACAGCGGACTCCCATTTTGAAGCAGGCGACCCGCTCTATATCGTTGAAGTCATGAAGATGTTCAATAAAGTCTATGCGCCATTCTCTGGCACCATTGACCAGGTTTTAGTAGAGGGCGATGGCGTGATTATTCGAAAAGGGCAGCCTCTTTTTAAAGTCACACCCGACGAAAAAATCGAGATAGAATCCCCCGAAGTTCGTCGCACTAGACAACACCAGCGAACGCGTGAACTATTGGGCCACATCCTTAAGGAGGCATCATGATCACAGGGCTAGACCATATAGCGATTGCGGTACCTGACCTCGAGAAGGCAATCGCTCGGTTTATGAGCGACTTTGGTCTGACGTTTGAAGGCACAGAAGAGGTGCTTGCGGCCAAAACCACCACTGCCTTTTTTCCGCTGCCTCCAACGAGTATCGAGTTGGTCCATCCGCTGGACGGGGACGGTCCTATCGCGAGCTATCTCGAGAAGCGCGGTGGCGGCATTCACCATCTGTGCTTTCGGACTGACGATATCGATTCAGATGTAGCGCGACTAAAGACCAAGGGCTATCAGTTCATCGGTGACGAGCCGACACCCGGTGCACATGGGGCTCGCGTTATCTTTATTCACCCCAAGAGTTGCGATGGGGTCCTCATCGAGCTTAGCCAACCCGCAAGCACTCACGAGTAAGGTCGACGACTATGACAAAAAAACTTTTTGACCCCAATGAGTCAACCGTGGCGAATTGGGAAGCATTGGCAGAGCAGCAACTTAAGGGAAAGTCCTTAGACGACCTTATCTGGCATACGCCTGAAGATATCGACGTCAAGGCACTTTACACCGCTGAGGATCTCGAGAACCTTCAGTATCTGAACACCATGCCAGGCATGTCGCCCTACATCAGAGGGCCTCAAGCAACCATGTATGCGGGCAGACCTTGGACCATCAGGCAGTATGCGGGTTTTTCAACCGCCGAAGCGTCGAACGACTTTTACCGTAAAGCGCTTGCAGCAGGTGGACAGGGGATATCGGTCGCCTTTGACCTTGCTACTCACAGAGGCTACGACTCAGATCACGAGCGAGTGACAGGCGACGTCGGTAAGGCGGGTGTTGCGATCGATAGCGTCGAAGATATGAAAGTGCTCTTCGATGGTATCCCGCTCGATAAAGTGTCTGTCTCGATGACTATGAATGGGGCTGTGTTACCCGTATTGGCAGGCTACATCGTGGCTGCTGAAGAGCAGGGCGTGCCCAGCGAGGCATTGACCGGCACCATCCAGAACGACATTCTGAAAGAGTTCATGGTGCGCAACACCTATATTTACCCACCGGCGCCCAGTATGCGCATCATCGGCGATATTATTGCTTACTGTTCCGACAAAATGCCGAAGTTCAATACCATCAGCATCTCGGGCTATCACATCCAAGAAGCAGGCGCCAATGCTGCTCTCGAGCTTGCTTACACACTAGCAGACGGAAAAGAGTATATTAGAACTGCGATCGCGGCGGGCTTGGATATCGACTCGTTCGCCCCCCGATTGTCTTTCTTTTGGGGCATTGGCATGAATTTCTATATGGAAATTGCCAAGCTTCGAGCCGCACGACTGCTGTGGGCGAGAATTGTCGGTGAATTTAATCCCCAAAATGCCAAAAGTGCGATACTGAGAACTCACAGTCAAACCTCTGGCTGGTCATTGACTGAGCAAGACCCCTACAATAATGTCGTCAGAACCACTATCGAGGCAATGGCTGCGGTATTTGGTGGAACCCAGTCGCTGCACACCAATGCCCTCGACGAGGCAATCGCGTTACCGACTGAATTTTCAGCACGTATTGCAAGAAACACGCAACTTATTATTCAGGAAGAGACCGGTATTACAAATGTTGTCGATCCTTGGGGTGGTTCTTACTTTATGGAGAACCTTACGCAGTCCATCGCCGATAAGGCCTGGACACTGATTGAAGAGGTCGAGGCTGCGGGCGGTATGGCCAAAGCGATTGAGACGGGTATGCCAAAACTGCGCATTGAAGAGGCTGCTGCAAAGAAGCAGGCCCGAATCGATCGCGGCGAAGATGTCATTGTTGGTGTTAACAAATATCGCACTGACGCCAACGAGAGCGTAGAAGTGCTGTCAATCGATGATCAAGCGGTGCGTGAATCTCAGCTGAGCAAGTTAAAGGCCCTAAAAGCTAAGCGTAACGATTATGATGTGAAACAAGCCTTAAGAGCGCTTCAAGAGGCGGCTAAGTCTGGTCAAGGTAACTTGCTGGATTTGTCTATTCAGGCCATCCGCTTGCGTGCTACTGTCGGCGAGGTATCAGAGGCTTTAGAGCGAGAATTCGGGCGCTTCAATGCGACCACACAGACGGTATCAGGCGTCTACGGCGCTGCGTTTGAGCAGGATGATAATTGGACTATGATTTCGACAGATATCGATCAATTTGTAGCTGATTACGGCCGCCGGCCCCGCATGTTGGTTTGCAAAATGGGGCAAGATGGTCATGATCGTGGTGCCAAAGTCGTGGCTACTGCCTTCGCCGACGTTGGTTTTGATGTGGATCTCTCGCCCATGTTTTCAACCCCCGAGGAAGTCGCGAAACAGGCAATTGAGAACGATGTCCATGTCGTGGGTGCATCATCGCTTGCCGCAGGACACAAGACCCTTGTCCCAGCACTCGTTCAAGCACTGAAAGCGCAGGGTGGAGACGACATCATTGTTATTGCGGGAGGTGTCATACCGCAGCAAGATTACGCCGAGCTCTACAAGGCAGGTGTGAAATGCATTTTCGGTCCGGGGACGCCAATTCCCGTCTCCGCTCGCGCTGTGCTAGACGCTGTTCGTGAGTCGCTCGGTTCGCAATGAGCATATCGCTCGATGCATTGGTCGCGGGCGATCGTCGTGCGCTAGCTAAAGCGATCACCTTGATCGAAAGTAGCCGCAGCGACCACCGCGCTGCGGCTCAAGAACTTCTGGGTCGCTTGCTGCCGCAAACCGGTCACAGTCTTCGCATCGGCATCTCAGGCGTGCCTGGGGTGGGGAAGTCGACCTTCATAGAACGTTTTGGTCTTTTGCTTCTGGCGCTCGGCAAACGAGTAGCAGTTCTGGCAGTAGATCCGAGTTCGCCTGCAGCAGGCGGTTCCATTCTCGGTGATAAAACCCGGATGGAAGTCTTGTCACGATCGTCCGACGCCTTTATTCGCCCAAGCCCGGCGGGCAGAACTCTCGGTGGTGTAGCACAACGCACTCGCGAAACACTGTTGCTTTGCGAAGCTGCGGGCTTTGACGTGATTCTGGTAGAAACCGTGGGCGTGGGCCAATCAGAGCACCAGGTCGCGGGAATGGTCGATTTTTTTATGTTACTGATGCTGCCAGGCGGAGGGGATGAGCTTCAAGGCATCAAAAAGGGGATCCTGGAGCTCGCCGATGCCCTGGTGATCAACAAAGCAGACGGCGACAGTAAAGCGCTTGCTGCGCAGGCTCAGCAGCATTATCAAAATGCGCTGCATCTTCTGAGTCATCCCTCGTTCTGGACCCCTAAAGTCGTCACCTGCTCAGCGCTAGAGGATCAAGGCATTGACTCTATTTGGACGATGATTACGGACTTTACCGCGCTCGCGCAAGCCAACGGCGTATGGAATCAGCAGCGCAAACAGCAAAAGCAGCAGTGGTTGCATCAATTGATTCAAGAGGGTTTGCAGGCCAAGCTATTCGCCAGTAAACAAGCGCAAACTTTGCTGCCCAAAGTTGAAGCCGAGGTGGCCAATGATCAGCTCACCGCTTATCAAGCCGCGACCAAGATTCTAGATTTACTCTGAAGCCGCACTCAGGGATAGTGCGCTGACATTAGATGCCGAGATCTCTGAAATTCGCATCCTCTTCGCTCCGCTGCCAGATTTGCTCGAAAATTTCGGTCAGACGGCGATTGAGAGGCCGATCATCGATCTCATAACGCACCCGATGATCTGCGGTATCTGGCATGTAGAGCGTATTATTTTGGTCCGCCAGCAAAACGAGCCGGCCGGTGAGCTGCTCTGGTGCATCGGTTACCTTAATTTGAACAAAGCTCGGTAGACGTTTGGCAAGCTCTAGTAAGCGATGTCCACGCGCCCTTAACGAGTGACTATCGGTGATGAGGATCTGTACGGAGGTCCGGCTGCCACTGCGCGACAACTCCGATAAGCACAGCGCCATTTCAGGGCTGTCAAATATGACGGGGTCGAGACTCTCGCTGAATATGCGCACGCTGCGTTGAGCCTTTTGGCAGAGATTCAAAGCAAGTTGTCTAGCGGGCTTAGGATAATGAGCACTGACGATTCTTTGGAAATAAGACTGATAGTCGATGACCATCTGCATCGCTTGATGGGGCTTGTCGGCCTCGGTGAAGCATTCACCAACGGGCGCGAAACCTAAAGTCTGATAGAAATCGAGCGAATCAGTTTGCGCGTGCAAGTAGACGGTCGCAACACCGAGTCGCTGGGCATCAGCGATCACGGAGCGCATAAGTGCGGTTCCAATACCGCAGCGTCTGTGACTCGCTAGCACTGCGAGCCGGCCAATTCTTCCGTCCGCAAGTTGCCGAGCAGTGCCGACTGGCTTACTCCCAATCATGGCGACATAGTGATGGGCCTGAGGGTCTTGGCCGTCAAGCTCGATGCTTTCGGGGATCCCCTGTTCTTCAATGAACACTTTACGCCGTATCGCCGTTAACAGGCTCTCACCAAGACGCCAGTCGGTGCGCTCGACCCTTGCTATTGAGGGTTCAAACTGGGCCTCACTCATGCAACTTAGACTCCTGTAGTCTCTTCAGCGACGAGACGCTGACTTTACCGAGAGCGAGCGCAAAGATCACAGATCACGAGCGAGCGCACTTGCAATCCCAGTATAGGTGCTGGGGCTGAGAGCCGACAGTTCGTCTTTGGCCGCCTGAGGAATATCGAGCGTTAGGACAAATGCCTGAATTGACTCTGCATCAATATCTTTTCCGCGAGTGAGCTCCTTTAGTTTCTCGTAGGGGTGTTCGATGCCATAGCGGCGCATGACCGTCTGTATCGGTTCTGCAAGCACCTCCCAGGAAGAGGCCAAATCACCGGCAATGACCGCATAATTGACTTCTAGCTTCGAGAGCCCCTTGCTGGTGGATTGAAGTGCGAGCGACGTGTAGCCGAAGCCAACCCCCATATTCCGCAATACAGTGCTGTCCGTTAGGTCTCTTTGCCAGCGACTGATTGGTAGCTTCTGTGACAGATGATTCAAAATCGCATTGGCGAGGCCTAAGTTACCCTCTGAGTTTTCGAAATCAATAGGATTCACTTTATGAGGCATCGTTGACGAGCCTATCTCACCAGCGATCGTTCGCTGTTTGAAATACGCGTTCGAGATATAGGCCCAGATGTCCCGGTTGAGATCAATCATGATGACGTTGAACCGACTGATGGCATCGAAGAGTTCAGCCATGTAGTCATGCGGTTCAATTTGAGTGGTATAGGGATTCCATTCGAGCCCCAAGCTCTCTGCGAATCGTTTGGATACTGTGGGCCAATCAACATCCGGATAAGCGCTGACGTGGGCGTTGTAGTTGCCCACTGCACCATTCAGCTTCCCGAGTAGGGCAACGCCCGTAATAGACTCGACTTGGCGTCGCAGGCGCATTACCACGTTCGCAAATTCCTTACCAAGCGTTGTCGGAGACGCTGTCTGCCCGTGTGTACGCGACAGCATGGCCACATCAGCGTGATCATGAGCAAGCGTCTCGAGCGCTGTGATTAACTGTTGCATCTGAGGCAAGAGGACCTCATTCAAACCATCCTTTAGCATCAATGCGTGAGCTAAGTTATTGATATCCTCTGAAGTACAAGCAAAGTGCACAAATTCGCTGATGGCAGCAAGGGCAGGGCGGCTCTGTAACTTCGACTTAATAAAATATTCGACTGCTTTCACATCATGATTTGTAGTCAGCTCTGTTTGCTTAATCACCTGCGCGTCTTCGAGCGAAAAATCTGCGGCGATCGACAACAAATAGTTGGTATCGTCTGAGCTCAGCGAGGGCACCTCTGGTATCTCGGTTATCTCACTTAGGCACTTGAGCCAATGAACCTCGACTGCCACTCTGCGTTTGATCAAACCAAATTCACTAAAGATCTCAGCATAAGCAGTGACCTTCGAATGATAGCGACCATCCAAGGGACTCAGTGCTAAAAGTGTATTGATGTTCATAAAACTATTCCTTAACCCTATCGCTCTCAGTGTTTTGTAGTAAGACCGCCGCGGCTGCGAGTATTGACTTACGCTGCCACATTAAACGCCACCGACGACCACCGAGTTGGCGCCACAAGTAAGCAGATCGAATACCCGCCAGCAGTAACGAGCGGATCTGATCAGCATAGACTTCTTGGCTTAAATACTCGCTATTACCGATGATTTTGATCCTAAAGCTCAGTTGACTCAACGAATCTTGATAAATGGCCGCTATATTGTGGCTCAGTGAACGCGGATCGTTGGTGAAATGGGTTGCTTTGTATGACACGTGCTCCAATCGTGAGTGCACTAACGCCTGCATCGTCTTATCAGCGCTAAATTTCCGCTCCAAGTGCAAAATGCCAAGGGTATACCTAAGAACGTGCTGGAGCGAGGCGTCTGGGGTCTTACCAAACAGCGCTACGAGTGTCTCGCAACCCAGTGTCAGCGAGTCAAATCCAGCATAGACATCCTCTGTACTAGTGGCATCAAAAGTGAATAGGCTATTGATTGATGCCTTGAAGGGTTCACTGGGGCAGGTGCCGGCGACCGCGATACGATCTACCAGTCTGGCTGCTTGAATGACCCCAGACAGAGCCGCGATCTGCTCGGGAAGACTCATAGCGCGCTCTCGATCACGCCGCCACCGAGGCAACGATCAGCATCGTAAAATACGGCTGACTGTCCGGGCGTGATCGCGCGCTGCGGCGATTCAAACTCGACTCTAAGCGTATCTTGAGGACCTGGATAGATCACACATGCCTGGTCGGTTTGGCGATAGCGGATTTTAGCTGCGCAGGCGAGCGCCTGTTGAGGCGGCTCAATCAGCCAATGGGGTTGTTTAACGATCAAAGAGCGCTTGAACAGACGGGGATGATCATTACCTTGGGCAACGATAAGCTCATTGGTTTCGAGACTTTTTGCAATCACGTACCACGGTTGATCCGAGAATTTTTGAGTGCCACCGATTCCAAGTCCTTGACGCTGACCAATGGTGTGATACATCAAGCCTTGATGAGATCCAAGAACATCGCCAGACTCGGTCCGAATCGGCCCGGGCTGAGCAGGTAAGTAACGTGACAGAAAATCATTAAAACGACGCTCACCAATAAAACAGATCCCGGTGGAATCTTTTTTGTCGAAGGTTGGCAAGCCAGCCGAGCGCGCCATAGCCCTGACGTCAGTCTTATCGATCTCACCGAGCGGGAACAGCGTTTTCGCTAATGCCTGCGTCTCTACAGCATGAAGAAAATAACTCTGGTCTTTATTGCTGTCCAAACCTTTTAGCAACATCACATTGCCGCCTGCGTCAACCTCTGTTCTGGCATAGTGCCCAGTTGCTATCTTGTCTGCGCCAAGCTTTAGCGCATAGTTCAAAAAGGCGTGGAACTTGATTTCCTTGTTGCAGAGAATATCTGGGTTTGGCGTACGACCCGCGCGATATTCGTCTAAAAAATAGGCAAACACACGATCCCAATATTCCCGAGCGAAGTTGGCACCGTGAAGCACGATGCCTAACTCAGCGGCCACCGCGGAAGCATCGGCAAAGTCCTGCATTACGGTACAGTATTCGGTGTCATCGTCTTCATCCCAGTTCTTCATGAAGAGGGCTTCAACATCATATCCTGCCCGCAACAGTTCTAGTGCGGCAATCGATGAATCGACCCCACCAGAGAGTCCTACAATAACTTTTCCTGTCGCGGTCATAACATAGCTAACATACGCAGAGGGTACGATTCATGGGCTTGGTATCGCTCTAATGCATCGAGTACCAAGGGACTGCGCAGTTTATCAGAGTTCTGGCTGATTTGGGCCATCGTCATCCAGTGGACTTGCTCAATATCGGGATCGAGTTGTGCCTCGAAGTCTTGCGATACAAGCTCTGCATGCAGCGTGATCCGACAATAGGTCGCTGCCCGTTCCAGAGAATAGTAAAGCCCTACACTAATCACACTGACGGGTCTGACGATACATCCGGTTTCTTCGAAAGTTTCGCGCGTTGCTCCGTCAATGACGCTTTCGCCATGCTCTAGATGTCCCGCTGGCTGGTTAAGAACCTTCCTGCCACTGTGCTTATCGGTTTCCTCCACCATCAAGAAATGGTTGTCGCGCTCGACGACGACCGCGGTGGTCACATGAAAATTGCTCTGCATCAGCTGCGAACTCGCGCGGTGGGTGACACTTTAGCTACGTATCTTCGACGTTTTTTGGTCGGAGTGGCGGTTGCCGAGGAAAAACTTGGCGGGGTCTCGACAAAGCGATACTCGCCTGGCATCAGGGAGGCTAGCTTAAATGCCCCGACCTGATATCTGACGAGTCGTAGGGTAGGGAATCCGACCGCAGCCGTCATGCGTCGAATCTGCCGATTGCGGCCCTCACACAGACCAATCGACAACCAACTGGTTGGCACCTGAGCACGATACCGTATGGGCGGTTCTCTATCCCACAACACCGGAGCTGTGATCGTTTTTACCTTGGCCGGTGAAGTCAGGCCATCATTTAAAAGCAACCCAGTGGTTAATTGCTCGATCGCACTGTGAGTTATTTCGCCTTCGACCTGCACCCAATAGTATTTCCACGTTGTCTGTTTTGGAGAGGTCAGTTGTGACTGCAGCTTGCCATTCTTGGTGAGCACCAATAATCCCTCAGAGTCCGAGTCAAGTCGGCCAGCCACGCGATAATGAGGAGCCTTTAACAGATGTGCTAGGCCGCGCTTCGCTCCGTCATCGGAGAATTGCGACAGCATATGCATCGGTTTATTCAGTAAAATAAGAGAATCCATAAGCAGATTATGATACCATTTTCCGAGTAAAGCATTTCTATCTATCACTGTGTTATTTACTTTTTATGGAGTCAGCTATGGGCTATCAGCACATCCAAATACCTGCGGTCGGTCAGGCCATTACCGTGAACGACGATTACACTTTAAACGTTCCCAACACGCCGATCATTCCCTACATCGAGGGCGACGGGATCGGTGTTGATATTAGCCCTGTTATGATTAAAGTCGTTGATGCGGCAGTCGAAAAAGCCTACCAAGGTGCTAAGAAAATCTCTTGGATGGAAATCTACACAGGCGAGAAAGCCGCCGAGCTGTACGATGGTGACTGGTTCCCAGAAGAGACTCTGGATGCAATTAAAGCGTATTCGGTCGCAATTAAAGGCCCGCTGACAACCCCCGTTGGCGGCGGCTTTCGGTCGTTAAATGTCGCACTGAGACAAGAGCTAGACCTGTATACCTGTTTGAGACCGGTGCGTTGGTTCGAGGGCGTACCCTCTCCAGTAAAAGATCCAGGCGCTTGTAACATGGTTATTTTCCGCGAGAACTCAGAAGATATTTATGCAGGGGTCGAGTACCAGGCAGGCACACCTGAAGCGGATAAAGTGGTCGAGTTTTTGCTCAAAGAGATGGGCGTCACGAAAATACGTTTTCCTCAAAACGTCGGTATCGGTATCAAGCCGGTCTCAAAAGAGGGAACTGAGCGCCTTGTTCGCAAGGCAATTCAATATGCTATCGACCAAGATCTCCCCTCTGTCACTCTCGTGCACAAAGGGAACATCATGAAATTTACTGAAGGCGCTTTTAGGGATTGGGGTTATGCCTTGGCTCAGAGCGAGTTCGGTGGTCAGCTGCTTGATGGTGGCCCGTGGGTGTCAGTTAAAAACCCAAATACCGGCAAAGAGATTGTTATTAAAGATGTTATCGCAGACGCGATGCTACAGCAGATACTGACTCGTCCGAACGACTACAGCGTGGTTGCTACGCTGAATCTGAACGGCGATTATCTATCTGATGCTCTGGCTGCGCAAGTCGGTGGCATTGGTATCGCACCGGGCGCGAACTTAAGTGATACAGTCGCGTTGTTCGAGGCCACCCACGGTACTGCACCGAAATACGCGGGCCAAGATAAGGTGAATCCTGGGTCTCTGATTCTGTCGGCTGAGATGATGCTTCGGCACATGGGCTGGAACGAGGCCGCTGACCTGATTATTGACGGCATGAACGGAGCGATTCAGGCGAAGACGGTGACCTATGATTTCGAGCGTCTAATGGACGGAGCCACACTGTTGAGCTGTTCCGAGTTCGGAGATCAGATCATCGCGAAAATGTAACTCCGCGCTGTGTTAAAAGCTCGCTTCCCCTGATTGCTCTTCAGCAATAGGGTACGCGGGCTTTTTTTTGTCTGGCTTGAGACACTTGTATTTCTTTTCCTTGCCCTCAGATACACTGCATCTGTGACTTTATTAAACTTCTCTTATAATGGTGGCTATGAGCGATACAACCTTTCTTAACCGACTTCGGGCGCAGGCTCAAAATTCCGAACAAGGCGATGGAAACACGGGCCTGGCGATCGCACCTAGCGAGCCCAAACTCAAGAAACCACCGCTGTACAAAGTTGTTTTGATGAACGATGACTACACACCGATGGAGTTCGTCGTGTTAGTGCTGGAACAGTTCTTTTCAATGAGTAGAGAACAAGCAACGCAGGTAATGCTTGCCGTGCATACTCTCGGTAAGGGCGTCTGTGGTATCTACCCAAGAGACATCGCAGAGACGAAAGCTGAGCAGGTGAATCGCTTTGCTCGAGAAAGTGGACACCCTCTGCTGTGTGAAATTGAGCCAATGAGTGATGATGAGTGATAACTGGAGACCCGTATGTTAAGTAAGGCATTGGAGTTAACACTGAACGAGGCGTTCCGCGCCGCGCGGGCCAAACACCACGAGTACCTCACGGTCGAGCACCTGCTGTTGGCACTCACCTATAATGCCGATGCATTGACGGTGCTGCGACACTGCGGCGCCGATATTGAAGTCATGCAGGCTGATCTCATCGAATTCATTGATTCTACGACGCCACTCATCGATTCAGACAAGCAAACTGAAGCCGACACCCATCCCACACTTGGCTTTCAGCGCGTTATTCAGCGTGCCGTGTTTCATGTCCAAAGCAGTGGCAAGCAAGAAGTTACTGGCGCCAACGTACTGGTTGCGTTGTTTAGTGAACAGGAAAGCCAAGCGGTGTACTACCTCAAAACACAGAACATCTCTCGACTCGACGTTGTTAACTACATCACCCATGGCATCTCGAAAATCGACGAGGGTGATCAAGGCTCCGATGAGCCAAGGGGCTCAGAAGAGGATCAGGGTGAAGCCGACAGCGCTGAAAGCATGTTGGTTCAGTTCACTACCAATTTGAACGTTAAGGCCCAAAGCGGCGATATAGACCCGCTGATTGGTAGAGCCGCTGAGGTTGAGCGACTCGCTCAAGTGTTGGCTCGCCGCCGGAAAAACAACCCTCTACTCGTAGGGGAATCAGGCGTGGGTAAAACCGCTATCGTTGAAGGCTTGGCAAAACTTATCGTCGATGGCGACGGTCCTGATATGCTCTCTTCGAGCACGGTGTATTCTCTCGATTTAGGGGCGCTTCTGGCAGGCACAAAGTATCGAGGTGATTTTGAAAAGCGATTCAAAGGTTTGCTGCGCGAACTTGATCGAGAAGAGGGCGCGATTCTTTTTATTGACGAGATACACACCATAATTGGTGCTGGGGCGGCCTCCGGTGGCGTCATGGACGCAAGTAATCTGCTGAAGCCCTTACTGACATCGGGACGCTTAAAGTGCGTTGGTTCCACGACCTATGCTGAATACCGGGGCATTTTTGATAAAGACAAAGCGCTGAGTCGTCGATTCCAAAAAATTGATGTTGTCGAGCCCTCGGTAGATGATGCTTACCGCATACTGCGCGGGCTCAAGTCGCGGTTCGAAGAACACCACAACGTAAAGTACACTGATAAAGCCCTGCGGGTTGCCACCGATCTGAGTGCTCGGTACATCACCGACCGCTTCTTACCCGACAAAGCCATTGACGTGATAGACGAGGCGGGTGCTTATCAGCAGCTCTTGCCTAAATCGAAGCGCAAAAAGCAAATTGGCGTGACGGATATCGAGGCAATTATTGCCAAGATTGCGCGAATTCCTCCTAAAACGGTCAGCCGAGACGATAAAAGCGTACTCGAAAAGCTGGAATCCAATCTCAAAATGGTGGTTTTTGGACAAGATAATGCGATCGCCGAACTGAGTTCAGCGATTAAGCTCGCCCGAGCTGGTCTGAAATCGGAGCACAAGCCTATCGGCAGCTTTCTGTTGGCAGGTCCAACCGGCGTGGGTAAAACCGAGGTGACTCGACAGCTCGCCACCATGCTAGGCCTGGAGCTGATCCGCTTTGACATGTCTGAGTACATGGAGCGGCACACGGTGTCGCGTCTGATTGGCGCTCCTCCCGGTTACGTTGGCTTTGATCAAGGCGGCTTATTGACCGACTCCGTCACTAAGCACCCGCATGCCGTAGTGCTACTCGATGAAATCGAGAAAGCGCATCCCGAAGTCTTTAATTTGTTGTTACAGGTTATGGATCATGGATCGCTCACGGACAACAACGGCAGGAAAGCGGACTTCAGAAATGTGATTCTAGTCATGACAACCAACGCGGGCGCAGAGCGGATTAGTCGCCGATCAATCGGCTTCACACATCAAGACCACCGCACTGATGGGCTCGAAGCTATCAATAAACTATTTACCCCAGAGTTTAGAAATCGTCTTGATAGCATCGTTGAGTTTGAGCCACTGAGTGAGGCGGTGATATTGACTGTCGTCGACAAGTTTTTGACAGAGCTGCAAGGGCAGTTAGACGAGAAAAGGGTCCAACTCGATGTCGACCCAGAAGCGCGCTTATGGCTGGTCGAAAAAGGTTATGACATCCACATGGGTGCTCGCCCGATGGCACGAGTAATACAGGAATACATCAAGAAGCCATTGGCTGAGATGGTGCTGTTCGGAGAGCTGGCGCAATCTGGGGGCACCGTAGATGTTGCTGTGTCTCAGGCGCGCGATAAGCTCGTGTTGGTCGCAACCTCGCACAATAAATCGCACGAGAGCGCGCTGAGCACCTAGCTTAGCGCTCTCGGTACGTGATGCGCCCTTTGGTCAGATCATAGGGCGTCAGTTCGACACGAACTTTATCGCCAGTCAGAATTCGGATGTAGTGTTTACGCATCTTCCCGCTAATGTGCGCAGTAACAACGTGACCATTTTCGAGCTTTACTCGAAACGTTGTGTTGGGCAAAGTGTCGACCACTTCACCTTCCATTTCTATCTGATCTTCTTTAGCCATTCACCTTGAGCTCTCGCTGGAAACGGTGGGCATTTTGCCCTATACGGCTCAGAAACGCCACTGCTATTCACGGTTCACTCGGCATTGAGGGCGCGCACCAAACCTTGTCGATGAACAATTCGATCGGTTGGTAATCGATCTTATAATTCATTTTGCGGCAATTGCGCACCCAATAGCCTAAGTATAAGTAGGGCAGAGATAACTCTTGCGCCAGCATGATTTGCCATAAAATGACGAACTTGCCCAAACTACGACGGCTATCGTTAGGATCAAAGAAAGTGTAAATCGCAGAAAAACCATCGTTCAAATGATCAACGACGGCAAC
>DOVB01000054.1 GCA_003520285.1 Halieaceae bacterium | reverse complement strand
ATTGCCCGCACACGCGCACTTACTAACACTGATTCATTAGGGATCGCCCTCGCGGTGGCTCGATCGTCTAGCGACGGCACGGTTACCAATGGTGACCACGATATGGAGCGATACAACCTGGCGATACAGCATAGTTCGGGCTCGCACCAGTCGGATCTCTTGCTCGCTTATCAAGATAAGTTTTATGGCTGGCCTGGTGCGTATACGGGTTTTGCGACGCTGGCGGAAACCGATCACACCAAAACGTCGCTCGTGCTCGCCAATCACCGAGCGGTTAATGGTGCAACCGACTATCAGGTGAGCGCCTATGCTCGGGAGTTGGTCAATGATTACGATTTTGATCGCTCCACTGTCGAGCGCGGTGGTCCTGGGGCTTTTGATCATGTCACTCGTGTCTGGGGTATTGGTGGTCAGCTCGCCACGCAATTATCGATCGGCCGCATTGAATACACAGGGCAGTGGCACAGCGATGAACTGGTCAGCTCCACCGATTTAACCGAAGGCGATTTCACGTCACGCGATTATTTGTCACTCTCGGTCGCACCAGTTTGGTTGGCCGCGATTGGGCGTGAGCAGGTCACCTTTAAAACTGGCTTAAGCTATGCCGACACCAATCGCGATTCGAGCCAGCTGGGCCCGCTTGTCTCTGTTCTTTGGGCAGCATCGGATCGACCACTCACCCTCGGCATTGATTACACACAGACCAGTCAAGTGCCGGGTTATACCGCTTTAAGATCGCGGCCCAATGGCTTGTTTGGGGGGAACTCAGATCTGGGAAGAGAGGTCTCTCAGCAACTTAACCTTGACTTGGCTTACCAAGCCGAGCGAGCCAAGTTAGAGGTCGCTGCTTACCTCCGTAACGATCGAGATTTGGTTGACTGGACCTACAGCATCCTGCGTCCTACCCAAAGGCAGGCGAACCCAGTGGATCTTGATGTGATGGGTTTGCAGTGGCGTATCTCCGGTGAGACAAGGGCGCTGTCTTGGTCAGTGGGTGGATCGGTGATCGATAAGCAAGCCGACTATGGTGCGGCCGCAGTGAATGCCAGCTACTACGCGCTGAATTACGCGAAACAGCGGGCGAACGTAGCCTTGGTTTGGCAAATCACGGATGCTGTGGCGCTGTTTCTCGACAGCGAATATCGAAAGCACGCATCGAATCCCTTGCGGCAATCGTCGGCAGAGGCGTACTTTACCTCGGTATCTGTGGATTACATCTGGTCTAGTAGAGCTCGCGTCTCGGTATTGATCGATAACTTAACCAACGACCGCTTCGAGTATTTCCCGGGATCTCCGGGGGGCGCTAGGAGCGCGTCTGTTCGGTTGACGATTGATCTTGATGGCTGAGAATAGGTTGGGTACTTCAGTGAGAGGCTGTCTGCTCACGTGGTTTGGTACCAAGCCGCAAGCAGCGGTGAAGTGAGTGGTGGCCCCACCTGGACTCGAACCAGGGACCGATCGATTATGAGTCGAGCGCTCTAACCAACTGAGCTATAGGGCCAAAAAACCGCGATTATACGTGCTATTAATCGTCTAAGAAACTACGCAGGTAATCACTTCGAGTCGGATGACGCAGCTTGCGGAGGGCCTTCGCTTCAATCTGCCGAATTCGCTCTCGAGTGACATCGAACTGTTTGCCGACCTCTTCGAGCGTATGGTCGGTATTCATATCGATACCAAAACGCATTCTAAGGACTTTCGCTTCTCGCGCTGTCAGGCCTGCCAATACATCGGTGGTCGCTTCTTGCAGACCCTGTCCAGTGGCTGAATCGATCGGAGACGCAATACTGATGTCCTCAATAAAATCACCCAAATGCGAATCTTCATCGTCGCCAATCGGAGTCTCCATAGAGATGGGTTCTTTAGCAATTTTCAATACCTTACGCACTTTATCTTCAGGCATATCCATTCGCTCGCCGAGTTCTTCAGGCGTTGGTTCGCGTCCCATTTCTTGCAACATTTGTCGCGAAATTCGGTTGAGTTTATTGATCGTCTCGATCATATGAACCGGAATTCGGATGGTGCGTGCTTGGTCAGCAATAGAGCGAGTGATCGCCTGACGAATCCACCAAGTCGCATAAGTCGAGAATTTGTAACCCCGTCGGTACTCAAACTTATCGACCGCTTTCATCAGGCCTATGTTACCTTCTTGGATCAGGTCTAAGAATTGCAGTCCACGGTTGGTGTACTTCTTGGCGATCGAGATCACCAGGCGCAAGTTGGCTTCAACCATCTCTTTTTTAGCGCGTCGTGCTCGAGCCTCGCCCATCGACATTCGGCGATTGATGTCTTTGATCTCGCTAACGGTCAGTCCGGTTTTTTCTTCAACCGCAATAATGCGACGCTGTAATCGGAGCAGAGTGTCGCCTTCGAGGCTTAACTTCTCGGCACATCCAGGCTCGGATTTGATCAATCGATCAAGCCACAAGATATCGGTTTCGTACCCTACAAAGCTGTCGATGAACTCTTTGCGTGGCACTTTGCAGTGACGCACCGTTATCGTCATGATTTCTCGTTCTTGAATTCGAATTTCGCGCAATGCGTCGCGGGCTTTTTCGATCAGTGGATCGAAGACACGTGGTGTGAGCTTGAAGTACTTGAAAAACTCGCCCAGCTTGTCGAGTTCTTTGAGCGCGACTTTGTTCTGGCGCCCTTTCTCGGTCAGGACTTTTTCGGTCTTAACCCACTGCTTGCGGAGCTCTTTGAAGCGTTTTTCGGCTTCCACGGGATCTGGCCCCGACTCAGATTCTTCATCGTCTGCACCAGCTGCCTCGTTGGCTGCAGCAACTTCCGCTGCAGTTGGTACGTTGTCGGCGGGATCCAAGTAACCCACCATGATGTCACTGAGGCGGCGCTCTTCGCGAGAGACAGCGTCGTACTCTGCTAAAATCGTGGCTACGGAGTCTGGGTAGTGGGCCAGTGCCGCCATTAATTCGCGGATACCTTCTTCGATTCGTTTGGCGATCACGATCTCGCCTTCGCGGGTGAGCAGCTCGACAGTACCCATCTCGCGCATATACATCCGCACGGGATCGGTGGTTCGCCCCGCCTCGGTTTCTACAGCGGCAAGGGCAGCTGCAGCTTCCGCTGCGGCGATGTCATCGGCGGACCCATCACCCTCGGCCATTAACAGTTCATCGGCGTCAGGTGCTTCTTCGAATACCTGAATACCCATGTCATTGATCATTTGAATAATATCTTCAACCTGATCTGGGTCTGAGATATCTTCGGGCAGGTGATCGTTTACCTCTGCATAGGTCAGGTATCCCTGCTCTTTACCTTTCGCAATAAGGCTTTTCAAGCGAGACTGTTGCTTGACTGGTTCGGTCATGAAGCGTTGGCCTTTGAAAATCTAAAAATAAGCCCAATATTATAACCAGTTCAACGCGTTGCGACCACAACTGGATGCATATCGGAACAATTTTGTTTATGAGTGAGTTGGTCTTAGCTCTAAGGCACGCTTTTCTTGCAATAGTTCCATCAGTTCGCGTTTTTGCTCGTCCGCTAATTCTGCCATGGTGCGATGACTGAGCTCATTGATGCGTTCTTGCAGCACCTTAACTTTGGGGGTGCGGGTGAGACGGTACAAACAATCTTCGAACTGTGCAGGAATGCCATCGTGAGGAATGATGGACTCCTCGCCTGCCAACCGAGCTAGAATTTCGCCCTCTGGCGTGCCGTACCAGTGCCCGAGCAGCATGGCGGTGTTCGCATTGGGTTGTTTGTGTAACAGAGAGAGTAAATCTCCAAGCAAGGTATCACCCGCATCGTACAGGACTGCAATGTCTTCAACTCGAGCCTTGGCGGCGATATCAGGCCGTTGCAGAAGTAGCGATATCAGCGTGGACGACAGCTTCGCCATGCCTCGATCATTTGCACTGGCCGTATCGACGCGCTGCCGAGATGGCTGCTGGGAAGGTTCGGGTGCAAGGATGGGCTTAGGCTTTGGCTGTCGGCTCTCTGCAAGCGCCTCGAGAGTTTGACGATCAACCCCTGTTTTATCGGCCAAAGCCTGCAGCATTAACTGTCTAAATACGCCTTTTGGAAGTTGCTGAATGAGCGGGAGTGCTCGCTTAGAGAGGGTAGCTTTACCCTCTAGCGATAGAACATCAAGTTTGTCTGCAGCAAGATCGAACAAAAATCGCTCCACCGGACGCGCATCTTTGAGCAGAGTCTCAAACACTTGCTTACCGACTTGGCGTACCAGAGAATCTGGATCTTGCCCTTCATCTAAAAACAGAAAGCGCGCTTGCTTGCCATCTTCGAGCATGGGTAAGACGGTAAGCAGTGCGCGCTCGGCAGCGGATCGCCCAGCCTTGTCACCATCAAAGCAAAAAATAATTTCGTTGACTAAGCGAAACAGTCGCGACAGGTGATGTTCAGAGGTCGCGGTTCCCAGTGTGGCAACGGCGTAGTGAATATCATGTTGCGCTAGCGCGATGACGTCCATGTACCCCTCGACCACCACGAATCGGTCAATGGGTTTGCGACTTTGCTTGGCTTCGTAGAGGCCATAGAGTTCACGCGTTTTAGAAAAGACGGGTGTCTCAGGAGAGTTTAAATACTTCGGTTTCCCGTCTCCTAGAACTCGCCCTCCGAAGGCGACAACGCGGCCTCGCTGATCTCGGATCGGAAACATAATGCGATCGCGGAATCGATCATAAACGCGTCCGGCGTCGTTCTCGATGGCCATGCCGCTGTTTATCAGGTGTGCTTTGTTGGTTTCCCCCAGTTGTTCTAGTAGGTACTGCCAGCCGGGCGGTGCGAACCCGATTTGATAATGCTTGGCAACTTGGCCGCTCACCCCTCGACCTTTCAGATAGGCCACAGCTCTATTCGAGTCGCGATCTTGCCGGAGTGCCGCTTGATACAATTGGTTCGCCTGCTGCAATGCGGTGAAGAGTGGTGCTGATTGGTCTTTTTTTGCATTGTACTGCGGGTTATCTTCACGCGGGACTTCAAGGCCCGCCGACAGCGCTAGATTTTCGACGGCTTGGACGAAATCGATGTTGTCGTAATCCATGACAAAGCCGATCGCGTTACCGCCAGCACCGCAACCAAAGCAATAGTAAAACTGTTTGTCTGGATTGACGCTAAACGAGGGCGTCTTCTCGTCGTGAAAGGGACAGCGGGCTGAATAGTTTTTACCGGTTTTTTTGAGCTTGATACGCTTATCGACCACTTCGACCACATCGGTGCGGTCTAGTAGAGTATCGATAAAAGATTGTGGGATTCGTCCAGCCATAACTCACCAAGTGGTGTCACACTGCACTGTTTTGTCGTTTGAGGGTAGTCCGAAACGCCTGATTTGGCTAGCTTAGCAGCATTTTCACTTGTTTCGAGACTTCCGCCATATCGGCTCTGCCCTGAACCTGTGGTCGGATCGCTGCCATTACAGTACCCATTGCCTGCATGCCACTCGCGCCACTGGACTCGATTGCCACTTTAATGAGTTCGTCAATCGCATCGACTGAGAGCGGTTCGGGTAAGAATTCACCAATGACGGCGATTTCCGAGAGTTCTTGTTCGGCCAGTTCATCGCGTCCGGCATTTTGGTACTGCTCGGCAGAATCTCGACGCTGTTTCAGCATTTTGTCCATTATCGCAATGGCGCGAGCATCGTCGATGTCGATACGTTCATCGACCTCGATGCGTTTGAATTCAGCTTGAATAAGCCTGAGGGTGCCGAGTCGTTGTTTGTCTTTCGCTCTCATCGCCTCTTTAACAGAGGCTTTGATAGTGTCTACCAGAGTCGGCATAGAGTGCTCGGCCCTTAATACAAACGCGTGCGTTTGCGAGTGTCGCGTGACATTTTTTTGAGGTGGCGCTTAACGGCTGCTGCTGCTGCGCGCTTGCGAAGTGTGGTTGGCTTCTCGTAGTGCTCGCGCTTGCGCACTTCCGCTAAGACACCGGCTTTCTCACAAGAGCGCTTGAAACGACGCAGAGCGACGTCAAAGGGCTCGTTTTCTTTCATTTTTACTGATGGCATTCTTTGTACCTGCGCTGTTAAAGGCCCGGAGATCGACCCAAAAATGAATTACGGGCGCGAATTCTATAGCGGATTGTGTTCGATTGCAAAGCTTTCTGCTAGCCGCGGACAGCTAGCTGTTTTACCATGACGCCCGAGTCAATAACGGGTGTAGCATGCGGGTATTAGGAATAGAAACATCCTGTGATGAAACGGGGATTGCAGTTTTCGACACCGAGCAGGGGCTGCTGGCCGAGGCGCTCTACAGCCAGGTTGAGAGTCACGCGATTTACGGGGGTGTGGTGCCAGAGCTTGCCTCGCGTGACCATGTTCGTAAAACCCTGCCGCTTATTGATGCCGTCTTAAAGCAAGCACGTTTATCGCTCTCTGATCTTGATGGCGTCGCTTACACCGCAGGTCCGGGATTAATCGGAGCGCTCATGGTCGGCTCTTTGATTGGCCGATCTTTGGCCGACTCCTTGGGTATTCCGGCGCTGGGTGTGCATCATATGGAGGGTCATTTGCTGGCTCCGATGCTGTCACCCGAAGCTCCCACTTTCCCGTTTATCGCTCTTCTGGTGTCTGGTGGTCATACTCAGCTGGTGAAAGTCGGCGCGATAGGAGACTACCAACTGATGGGAGAATCGCTCGATGACGCTGCCGGGGAAGCCTTTGATAAAGTCGCAAAAATGTTGCATTTGCCCTACCCCGGCGGGCCTCATGTCGCTCGTTTAGCCGAGCGTGGTGATCCGAGTCGATTTGATTTCCCCAGGCCTATGGTCGGTAAACCGGGACTCGATTTCAGTTTCAGTGGGCTGAAGACATACACCCTAACGACGCTCAAGAGTCTTGGCGGTATCGAGGCTGCTACGGAGCAAGATTGCTGTGATATTGCGCGTGCTTTTGAAGACGCTGTGGTCGACACTTTGGCAATAAAATGCGCGCGAGCTATTCAGCA
>DOVB01000055.1 GCA_003520285.1 Halieaceae bacterium | reverse complement strand
ATAGGCAATCACGCAGCAGATGCCAGACTCAAACAGCGAGTGACTTTGACACCACTTCGAACACATCTTTAGACAAGGTCGCCTGGCTAGCAATGCGCTCTAGCTCTGCCCGCATCGCAGCACTCTGAGCAGGATAAGTCCGCCATTTGGTGAGCGGCGCTAGCAGGCGCGACGCTATTTGAGGGTTCTTTTCATTGAGCTCGATAACGATGTCTGCCAGCAGAGCATAGCCTTGCCCATCGGTGCTGTGAAACTGCACCGGGTTCGCCTGACTGAAGGCCCCAATCACGGATCGCACTTTGTTCGGATTCAATGGATCATAGGCCGGATGCGCTAGCAGTGATTTAACGCGATCAATCGCATTGCCATAAGGGTTCATAGCCTGCAGCTGAAACCATTGATTTACCACTAATGGCTCATCGCTAAAACGCTGATAAAAAGAGGCAATGGCTGCATCAGCACGTTTACCACCCACATAGCTGAGCGTTCTCAGTGCCGCGAGTCGGTCGCTTAAGTTGTCTGCCGATTCTAGTAAGCGAAGTGCAATATCGGCCGCCTGCGTACCCTCTACCATCCTGACGTAATCGAGCGCAGTATGGCGCAAGCTTCGAGCCGCGATGCCCGCGCCATCTGCCTCGTAAGTGGAATGAGTAGGGGCTGCCGCGAGCCTTAATAAGGTGTCATAAAGCGCTTTAGCAATGGCGACTTTTACGCCTTCACGCGCAAGGTGCAGACCGATTGGGTCAGCGCCTCCCTTCTGGCTGTGGAGCTCTGCCAGATAGTTCTCGCTCGGCAAGACCAGGCTCACCGCCACAATTGCCGGATCTTCTTCCTTTTCGAGCAGATTTCGCAGTCCATCGATTAAGGCAGGCAAGGCCTCGGATGTGCTGCCTGATTGCGTCTCTTCAATAGCCTGCACTGCGAGCGTTTGCAGGGCGTCCCAGCGCAAGAATCCGTCTGACTCATTACAAATGAGTGTCACTAACTGATCAACTGTCAGGCTCTGATTACAGCGGACAGGGGCTGAGAAACCCCGCAATAAACTGGCAATAGCGGGCTCATCCACCTGCTCAAACACAAAGCGTTGCTCGCTTTGCGTGAGGCGTAAAAGCACTTCAGTGGACGATCGCACCTCTACACCCTCGCTGTTAGATATGATCGGCAAGGTGTTTTTAGCACCGACCAGCCCCATTAAAATGGGAATATCAAACGGTTGTTTGGTGGGTTGTCCCGGGGTTGCTGGACATGACTGAGTGAGCATGAGCGTCAAAGTGCGTTGCTCCTTATCGTAGTCAGTCGCCGCTGTCACAACCGGTGTGCCTGACTGTGAATACCAACGCTTAAACTGCGATAAGTCATAACCGCTGACCGCTTCCATCGCCGCTACAAAATCATCACAGGTGACCGCTTGCCCATCGTGGCGATCGAAATACAGGTCTGAACCGGCTCGGAATCTGTCCTCACCGAGCAAGGTGTGTAGCATTCGGACCACTTCGGCCCCTTTCTCGTACACCGTCAGCGTATAAAAGTTGGAGATCTCGATATAGGAATCAGGCCTTACCGGATGCGACATAGGGCCCGCATCTTCGGCAAACTGAGCCGTTCGCAGGAGCACCACATCTTCAATACGCTTGACCGCTTCCGAACCCATGTCAGCCGAAAATTGACTGTCACGAAAAACAGTAAAACCCTCTTTCAGACTCAGCTGAAACCAATCTCTGCAGGTCACCCGGTTACCCGACCAATTATGGAAGTATTCGTGTGCGATAATCGCCTCGACCCGCTGATAGCCCTGATCTGTGGTGACATCAGGGCTGGCTAACACGCACGACGTGTTAAAAATATTGAGGCTCTTATTCTCCATGGCACCCATGTTAAAGTCATCGACCGCGACAATATTGAACAACTCGAGGTCATACTCGCGGCCATACTTCTGTTCGTCCCACAGCATCGAACGTTTCAATGCGCCCATCCCAAAATCACATTTATCTAGGTCTTTGGGCTCGACAAATATTCTGAGCACCACGTCGCGACCAGACATCGTGGTAAAACGGTCTTCGATATGTGCCAGATCGCCCGCAACCAGCGCAAACAAGTAAGCTGGTTTCTTGTGAGGATCATGCCAAGTAACACTATGCCGGCCGTGATCGAGCGTCTCTGCGCCGATCTGGTTACCATTACTGAGTAGTACTGGATACTGTTCCTGATCAGCCGTGATGCGGACGGTAAAAATTGACATCACATCGGGGCGGTCGAGGTAATAGGTAATTTTGCGAAAACCCTCGGCCTCGCACTGCGTGCAAAACAGGGTTCTGGAGCGATAGAGCCCCTCAAGAGAGGTATTGCGCTCTGGATGAATTTCAACCACGGTGCGCAACGTAAAGTGATCGGGCGGCGACGCAATAATGAGCTGGTCCGGCGTTAGTTGGTAATCGGAGGCGTCCAGAATAAGGCCATCTAACTCAACCGATAGCAGGATAAGATCTTGCCCATCGAGTACCAAGGCACTGCGGTCAGCACGCGTGCGTTCGATCGTCAGAGTCGAGGTCACCAAGGTTTTATCACTGAACAACTCGAACTCAAGTTCGACGTTACGAATCGCAAAACTCGCAGGTTGATAATCTGCCAGACGTATTGCCTGTGGCTGAGCATCTCTCATGACTGTCTCCTAATAATCAATTGCAAGGCGATAGCCGCCATACTTGCGTAAGTTGAGAACCCCGGTATCTAGGATCAAGTACTGTCCTTTGATCCCGACCAAACGTCCCTCGACCACCGGTTCCTTATCGAGGTTGAAGGCCTTCACTTTGTCTGGATATTCAGTGATCGGAAAAGTGATGTTAACCGTTGCTGCATCCAGCAACGGTTGTATCGACTGCAACCCGAATCGCGATTGCAGATCCTCGATAGTTGATGCGTATTCGCTTAACAAACGATCACGCTGTGCCTCTAAGTCCAATGGCTCGGGAGGTCCCTTGAGCATCGCTTGCCAGGCGGTTTTATCAGCTGTCGTCTTAGCGAGCTCGACTTCCAGTGCGCCCGACAGATAACGACTCGAAACACGCGCAATCGGAAGCGCTTGGGTTGCGCCTTGATCAATCCAGCGGGTCGGGATTTGAGTGTGTCTAGTGATACCTACTTTCAGACCCGAGGTGTTTGCCAGATACACGTAGTGGTCGATCATACAGTTCGTTTGCCCCCAATCGGGCTCGCGGCAAGTACCCGCCTCGAAATGACACTTGTGCGGGCTCATAATGCATGAGTCACACTGCGCGAGCGAACGAAAACACGGGTAGCAATACCCCTGATTAAAACTTTTATTCGTTTTTCGATCGCAGGCGACACAGCGAATCTCTTGCAAAAATTCGAGTCGAATATCGTTACCAATCAAAGGATTCAAGGCAAGCTTTTGGTCGCCCAAGGGCAGCTCATACTGCACCACATCAGAAAGATTCGCTGACAGCTTGCGGATAAAGCCAGAAACTTGGCTCATTCCCCACTCCACTTTAGCTCGACCGGTTGATCATCGCACTGGTCACCCGCCTTGGCGCCTTTGTCGATATAACCCACCCGCTCCTCTGGCGGCAAATGAAGTTCGCCGTAAGCAATGACCGCGAGCATCATTTGCTCGCGCTGGTGAGGCTCAACGACCCGGTCATCTGGCCATCGACCCGTTTCCAAGGCCGTTAAGAATCGTCGATAGAGTTCTGGTGTAAGCTGTGCAACAGCGTCTTGGTATGAGCTTGGCATAACTACTCCTGTATCATGATGATGAGCGACCCGCTGACTGCTTGATCCAGATCAATCCGGCAATCAAGATACCCGCCAACAAGCCGCCAACGTGAGCGTGGTTCGCGATACTACCAAATCCGAGCTGATCAACCACACCGATCATTCCCAACACCAGCCAACCCAGCATGAAATATAGGATGGGGTTCGATACTCCGACACACCAAGCGGGGCGGACTTTGCCACCGATCCAAACCAGCGCGAGCAGCCCGTAAACGAGACCGGATAAACCACCGAATAACCCCGGTGCAGCGAGTTCACCTTGGGCAACATTACTGATCGCAGCAATGGCCAGATAACACACGAGGGTCGTGATCGACCCAAACGCGACTTCGATCCGTCTGCCAAATTCCCACACCCACAGACTATTGAAAAT
>DOVB01000246.1 GCA_003520285.1 Halieaceae bacterium | reverse complement strand
CGGGTGAAGAGTTATCTGGACTACGGCATGTTTACCCCGGTGCAGGTTGCTGCCATCGCGGCGTTAGAAGGAGACCAATCCTGCGTATCAGAGATTGCTGCCTTATACAAAAGTCGTCGAGACGTGCTGTGCAATGGTTTAAATAGTGCTGGTTGGCCCGTAACGCCGCCTAAAGCGACTATGTTTGTGTGGGCCAAGATTCCAGAGCCCTACCAAGCCATGGGCTCACTTGAGTTTGCCAAGAAGTTGTTGACCGACGCCAAAGTGGCGGTGGCGCCGGGCATTGGTTTTGGCGAGCACGGTGAGGGTTATGTGCGGTTTGGCTTAATTGAAAACGAGCATCGAACTCGTCAGGCGATTAGGAACATTAAGAAAATGTTTAAACAAGACGGGTTGGTTGCCGAAGCATGAAAGACAGCCGAACAGTTAAGCTGGGGATCTGCGGTCTAGGTACCGTAGGTAGCGGCACAGTGAATTTACTGGCGTCTAACGGCGAGTCTATCAGCCGCAAAGCGGGTGTGAAACTCGAGATTATTCATGTTGGGGCGCGGCGCGATAATCCTGCCTGCTATCTCTCTGCGCTCAAGGTGAGCCGTGATATTTTCGCGGTAGTCGATGATCCCGAGGTCGATATTGTTATTGAGCTTATTGGTGGAACCACTGTGGCCAAGGAGCTTGTGATCCGTGCTATCAAGGCCAAGAAGCATGTCGTGACGGCCAACAAAGCATTGATTGCAGAGTTCGGGACCGAACTGTTTGCGCTGGCGGCAGACGCTGGGGTTGCTCTTCGATACGAGGCAGCGGTGGCGGGAGGTATCCCGATCATTAAGGCGCTGCGAGAAGGTCTTGCGGGTAACGACATTCGCTGGCTGGCTGGCATTATCAATGGCACCACCAATTTTATTCTCACTGAAATGGAATCCGCTCACAGAAGTTTTGCGGATGTTCTGGCGCAGGCACAGGAACTCGGGTACGCCGAAGCTGATCCCACCTTTGATATCGAGGGCATCGACGCGGGTCATAAACTGGTGATCTTAGCCGCCATCGCATTCGGGATGCCACTGGATATTGACGGTGTCTACACCGAAGGAATGACCACTATCGCGCCTGCTGATCTGGTTTTTGCTCGTGAACTGGGTTATCGAATTAAGCATTTGGGGATCGCAAGGTTGACCGATGAAGGTGTCAATCTGAGGGTGCATCCAACCCTAATTCCCGATACTGAACTGCTTTCGCGCGTGAACGGCGTAGAGAATGCAGTCTTGATCGATGGCTCTGCGGTAGGACCAACATTGTATTGTGGGGCAGGTGCGGGAGCGGCACCGACGGCATCTGCTGTCGTTGCGGATGTCATTGATATCGCTCGAGAGCTCGCCGTTGAGCAGTTGCCTCAAGTCTCTGGTCTGGGCGTGGCTCCTGACTCGATCGAATCTGTGCCGATCATTCCGATGGCTCGCGTTGTCACTCCGTGGTATTTGCGGGTTACGGTATGCGATCGCCCCGGAGTGATGTCGCGCATCTCCAGCATACTGAGCGAACATGGAATCAGTATCGAAGCCCTGATTCAAAAGCCGGCGGTGAAAGGGGAGTCGAGTGTGTCTGTTGTGGTATTGACCAATCGCGCTTCACAGTCACAGCTGTTAGCGGCTGTGGCTCAGATCGAGGCCCTAGACACCACCATGGCCGACGTGATTCGTATTCGTGTCGATACCTTAAAAGCCTGAATTCAATAGGACAGTTCCGTGAAATATATCAGTACTCGTGGTCGATCACCCGCTCTCAACTTTGAAGATGTGTTGTTGACTGGACTCGCGTCAGATGGCGGTTTGTATGTTCCTGATTCGCTGCCATATTTTAGTGCTGATCAAATTCGCTCATGGCGCACTCTGACGTATGCTGAGTTGGCAGGTGAAATTCTGTATCCGTTTGTTGAGGGGACATTTTCGCGCGAAGAGCTCGATGCGATTCTGGTAGATACGTACCGAGTGTTCCGGCACGGTGCGGTGGCGCCGTTAACGCAAGTTGATCGAAACCAGTGGGTGCTTGAGCTGTTTCATGGGCCAACATTGGCGTTCAAAGATTTCGCTCTGCAGTTACTCGGCCGGTTGTTAGATGAAGTCCTCAAGCGCCGTGATGAGAAAATCATGATCATGGGTGCGACCTCCGGCGATACTGGGTCGGCCGCGATCGAAGGCTGTAAACGGTGCAGCAATATTGATATTTTTATCTTACACCCGCATCAGAGGGTGTCTGATGTCCAGCGTAAGCAAATGACCACGGTGGTAGGGGATTCGATCCACAACCTTGCGGTAAAAGGTAATTTCGACGACTGTCAGGCGCTGGTTAAAGCGACTTTTAATAACCGGTCAGGACTTCCGCAAGATCGCGGCATGGTGGCGGTGAATTCGATTAACTGGGCGCGAATCATGGCGCAGATTGTGTATTACTTCTATTCAGCGGTGGCCTTGGGTGCGCCGGATCGAGCAGTCAGTTTTTCAGTGCCGACCGGCAACTTTGGGGATATTTTTGCCGGCTATCTCGCTAAAAAAATGGGCTTGCCTATCGAAACTTTGGTGATCGCCACCAATAAGAATGATGTTTTACACCGCATGATGGCCAGCGGTGTGTACACCAAGAGTACCTTAGAGGCGTCGCTTTCACCCAGTATGGATATTACCGTGTCGAGCAATTTTGAGCGTTTGCTGTTCGATGTATATGGTCGTAACGGCGATGCTATTTTCCAACTATTTGATACCTTCAATACGACCTCAGTCGAGTTATCTACTCCCGCAATGGCGCAAATTCGCGATCTTTTTAAGAGTTCGCGGGTAGACGATGCCCAGACCTGTCAGGAGATCCAGAGGCTCTGGAGCGACTGCGCTTATCTTGCCGACCCGCACACTGCAATTGGTACCGCAGCAGCGCGAGAGCACGCCTCTTCGTCAACGCCCATGGTCACACTGGCCACTGCTCATGCAGCCAAATTTCCTGCAGCGATCGAGCAGGCGGGCATTGGTGTTGAGCCCCCCTTGCCTGAGCACTTAGCTGATCTGTTCGATCGCCCCGAGCGTTTTGATGTGATTGAGAACGATCTAGAGCAGGTGCAAGCTTATATGAGCGCTAATCTGGTCGCTTAATAGGATTGCGTTGCGTTCCATAAAATAGACTAACGCTCTGGCTTTATTGCTTGAAGCTCAGCAACCGTTCCGATGCAGACCCGAGTGCTCTGCAGTGCGATGAACAATTGCTCCCACGCCATGTGTCTGAGACACTCAAAACGCTGATCAGAGGTATTCGTTATGAAAATAGTAAGTGCACTTCTAATAACGCTGTTAGCGACGCAGACATTGGCGCAAGATCTTGGCGCAGGTGGTCGTCCGGTGGGCGCAGATTACTCGCGCAGCCCCGTCTATGCGCAAAATGGAATGGCGGCGACGGCACATCCTTTGGCGTCTCAGGTGGCGGTCGATATTCTGCAGCGGGGAGGCTCGGCCGTAGATGCGGCAATTGCAGCCAACGCGGCGCTCGGGTTAATGGAACCGACCGGTAATGGGATTGGTGGTGATTTGTTCGCTATCGTCTGGGATCCTGAGACTCGTTCTTTACATGGCTATAACGGTTCTGGTCGCGCACCTCTGGGTCGAGATCTTGATGCCTTGAATACGGCGATTAAGCGGCTTAAAGAGGCGGGTAAGCTAGAACAAGATTACGACGGCATTCCCAGCCATGGGTCGTTATCAGTCACTGTGCCGGGCACAGTGGAAGCGTGGGATGCATTGCATCAGCGGTTTGGGAAGCTCGACTGGAAGAGTGTCCTAGAGCCGGCCATTGGTTATGCTCGAAACGGCTTTCCTGTGTCTCCAGTGATCGCGTATTACTTCGAGCGAAATCTGCAAAGATTTAAGCAGGTCGCCCCCTTAATTGAAGAATTCCGCAACGCAGAGTCGACTTATTTCAAAGATGGACGAGCTCCAGTGGCAGGGGAGCTGTTCACCAATCCAGATCTGGCGGATACGCTCTCTCTCATTGCAGAAGAGGGTAGCGAGGCTTTTTATTCTGGAGCGATTGCAGAGACCATCGATTCTTATATGCGGGCCATCGACGGTGATCTCCGCTACGCGGATTTGAAAGCTCATCGCGGCGAGTGGGTGGAGCCACTCGGGGTTGAGTACAAAGGCTATACGCTCTATGAATTACCTCCGAATGGGCAGGGCGTGGCCGCGTTGATGATGTTATCGATCCTGAAGAATGTCGATCTAAGCCAATGGGATCGCGGGTCACCAGAGGTCTTCCACTACCTGGTAGAGGCGAAACGACTCGCTTTTGCTGATATGGCCGCAAGTTTCGCTGATCCTGATTTCTCTGTTGCGCCACTTGAACGTCTGATCTCTGATGAATACGGTAAGCAACAGTTTGAGCGCATTAACCCTAAACGTGCCGCAGTCGACTACGGCCCTAGTGCCGCCGTGCTGGAAGGAGAGGGTGATACGACTTATCTTACGGTGGCAGACAAGACTGGCATGATGGTCTCTTTAATTCAGTCTAACTACCGCGGTATGGGGTCTGGCTTAGTGCCGACGGGTTTGGGCTTCATGCTCCATGATCGGGGCGAGCTCTTCGCCCTGAATCCCGAACATCCCAATGCGTACCAGCCGGGTAAGCGCCCGTTCCAAACTATTATTCCCGCATTTTTGATGAAGGGTGACGTGCCTGTTACAAGTTTTGGCTTGATGGGAGGGGGAATGCAACCTCAGGGCCATGTGCAAATGGTGATTAACTGGCTCGACTTTGGCATGAATTTGCAAGAGGCCGGTGATGCCGCTCGATTCCTGCACGATGGCGGCGCCGAGCCGACCGATCGAGCGTACACAGGCTATGGTACTCTCCTCCTCGAACCCGGCGTACCAGCGGCAACAGTAAAAGCGCTTGAAGCGATGGGCCATCAAGTAAAAATTGATTCTACTGGTGGGGCGTTCGGTGGTTATCAGGCAATCTCCAGAGACCCCATGACCGGCGTCCTGAGTGGTGCGACCGAGATGCGCAAAGACGGTACGGTGGCAGGGTTTTAGTGAATCCTGACACTGCCCAAGTATCCCGTATTCAGCGACGTCAAGCGGTGGCATCAAGTGCCTCTAGCGTCGCCGAGCTGCTCCAGAATATTGCAAATTCTCGCGGTGCGGAGTCAGAGCAAGAGCGCGATCTGAGTCTTGCATCGCTGTTACCCCCAACCGACTTGCTCGGTTGTACGGAGGCAGCAAAACGACTTGCCACGGGGATTGAGCAGCAACAGCGATTTTTAATTGTCGGTGACTTTGATGCCGATGGCGCCACCAGTGTTGCTGTTGCAGTTCTCGCACTGCGAGCCTTCGGTGCTCGCAACGTTGATTTCTTGGTGCCCAACCGGTTCGAATATGGTTATGGGCTGACGCCAGAGATTGTCGAGGTGGCGAGGGGCTACCAGCCCGATATTCTCATCACAGTAGATAACGGTATTGCCAGTCATGAGGGGGTGGCTCGTGCGAAGTCACTCGGCTGGCAGGTGATTGTTACCGATCACCACTTGGCAGCAGAAACCCTTCCCGATGCCGATGTCATTGTGAACCCGAACCAGCCTGCCTGTGGCTTTGCGAGTAAGGCTCTGGCCGGCGTTGGGGTGATTTTTTACGTGATGTCAGCACTCAGAGGCGAGCTTCGAGCGCGCCACTACTTCGAACAGGCTCAGAGTGTCGAGCCCGTCATGGCGGACTGGCTCGACATTGTCGCGCTGGGCACAGTGGCCGACGTTGTTCCTTTAGATCATAACAACAGAATTCTGGTAGAACAGGGTCTGCGGCGCATGCGCGCTGGGCAACTTCGCCCAGGCATTCAAGCTTTACTTGAACTCACGCGTCGAGAGCTCTCGAGCGTGGTTGCAACCGACCTAGCCTTTGCCGTGGCGCCAAGAATCAATGCTGCGGGGCGGTTAGAGGATATGGCCATTGGTATTCGTTGCTTGCTGGCAGCCACTTATCCAGAAGCAATCCGTTTGGCGAGTGAGCTCGATCGACTCAATGGGGAGCGACGAGTGATAGAGCAAAGTATGAAGAACGAGGCAGCGGATGCACTGACTCAAATGGGTACGATAGCGTCGGCTGCAAATTGTCCGTCTGTCATTGTTTTGCATGACCCGCGATGGCATCAGGGTGTCATCGGAATTCTTGCGTCCAGAATTAAGGAACAGTTTCATCGCCCCGTGATTATCTTTGCGCGCGACGGTGAGTCTCAGCTGAAGGGGTCAGCGCGCTCAATACCGGGGCTTCATATCAGAGACATACTCGATAGCGTGGCGACGGCGTATCCGGGGTTGGTGGTGAAGTTTGGTGGTCACGCCATGGCAGCGGGTTTAACGATCGCATCCTCAGACTACGACCGCTTTATCGAGGCGTTGACAGACGCAGTTGATGCCAGCGTGACTGAAGAAATATTAGCGCCGATTAAACTCAGTGATGGTCCCTTGTCATCAGACTTCTTTACTCTCGAATGTGCGCGCTCATTGCGTTTTTATCAGCCGTGGGGGCAGTACTTCCCCGAGCCGCTGTTCGATAATCACTTCGACATTAAGCGGGTACGGATTTTATCCGAGCAGCACGCCAAGCTAGAGGTGGCTTTGAGTGGTGAACAAATGTGCTTTAGCGCCATTGCCTTTAATGTCGATCCCGAGTTCTACCTTCACCATGAGGGGCGCTCGCTCAGATTACTCTACAAGTTGGATATTAATAGTTATCGCGGCACTCAATCACTGCAATTGATGATCGAGCACGCAGAGAGCGCCGTGCAGCATTAACTCTGAGGCTCTGCTGAGATAAACTAGCGTCTCACATTGGAACACGGACCCCAG
>DOVB01000034.1 GCA_003520285.1 Halieaceae bacterium | reverse complement strand
ATTGTGATGGTAGATGAGGATCGTGCCCGCGCGTGCTCGGCTTTGGCTGGGCGCGTTGATGTGGTGGTGTCAGACGACGGTTTACAGCACCACGCGATGGCTCGCAGTATAGAAATTGTGCTGGTTGATGCCGAGCGGCGTTTGGGCAATGGGCATTGTCTGCCAGTCGGGCCCTTGCGACAACCGGTGGCACGCTTGAAGTCTGTCGACTACGAAGTTTTGCGCGCTAGTCAAGCAAGTTCTGAGTGCGCATACTTGCGACCCATAGGATTTACGAGGCTTGGTGATCAGCAGCAACGCTCCATCGCTGAAATGCAAGTGACTAGCCCCACGATTCATGTTGTAACAGCGATAGCAGCGCCAGAACGCCTTCGCTCAGACCTAGAAGATCTCGGCTTTAAAGTAAAGTTGCGATCGTTTGCGGATCATCACCAATTCAGCTTGACTGATTTTGAGGGGCTTGCTGATAACGCTATCGTGGTCACTGGCAAAGACTCGGTAAAATTGCCTGCCGAATTAAGTAACTGTTGGGTGTACCAGGTTGAAATGCAAATCCCTGAGCCTGTGCTGCAGTCTTTGTGGACTCAATTGAAGGAATTATTGTGACCTATACCGTCATCATACCTGCGCGATTCGCATCGACTCGACTGCCTGGGAAGCCTCTGGCGGAATTGGCGGGGCGTCCTATGATCGAACATGTCTGGCAGAGAGCACTCGCAAGCACGGCGCAACGTGTCATTATTGCAACGGATGATCAGCGTGTGTTCCAGGTTTGCCAAGATTTTGGTGCCGAGGTCTGCATGACTCGCACTGAGCATGAATCTGGCACTGATCGGCTCGCAGAAGTCGTGGAATTGATGCAGCTGCCGAGTGATGCTGTTGTGGTTAATGTGCAGGGTGATGAGCCGCTTATACCAGCCGCTGTCATTGAACAAGTGGCTACCAATCTCAAGAATACGCCCGCTGCGGGCATGGCGACTCTGTGCGAGCGGATCACGCATCGAGCGGATGTTCTAAATCCCAACGTGGTGAAAGTGGTATTCAATGCTCAGCATCAGGCCTTGTACTTTAGTCGTTCTGTGATTCCGTTTCCCAGGGATACAGAGGTGACTGATGCCGTCGTTGCGCGCTCAGATTGGTATCGGCACTTGGGTATCTACGCCTATCGTGTGAGTACTTTGAGAGCCTTCACAGCCTGGCCTATGGCCGATTTAGAGGCACTAGAAAAGCTCGAGCAGTTACGAGCGCTATATCAGGGGATACAGATTCACGTAGAGCCGGCCTGCGCCGAGGTACCCGGCGGGGTCGATACACCTGAAGACCTAGCGTATGTCAGTGCTTTACTGGGTGGTTGATTAACATGCGAGTGCAATCGCAGTTTAGTCTGCTCGACTATAATACCTTGCGCGTTCCGAGCATGGCCGAGCATTGGGTCGAAGTGGGTACGCTCAAAGACTGGTCTGCGGCCATCGACATGTCTCGGGAGCAAGGTTGGTCTCCTACCATCTTGGCGGGCGGAAGCAATGTCGTTCTCAAAGATGACTTGTCGGGCCTTGTCATTCATCCAATAGATGATTCGGTCGTGTGCCTAGAAGAATCGTCGACCGATGTTTTGGTTGAAGTCGGCGCGGGTGCCTCATGGGACTGGTGGGTTCGGTACAGTGTGTCTCAAGGTTGGTATGGTCTCGAGAATCTGGTGTCTATACCGGGATCTTGCGGTGCAGCGCCGGTTCAAAACATTGGCGCCTATGGTGTGGAAGTAGCCAGTTTTATCGACTCAGTTCACTGCATCGATCTGCAATCGGGACGAATGAGAGAGCTTCCCCGCGACGAGTGCGACTTCGAATATCGGCATTCGGTGTTCAAAGCCGAGGCTGCTCAATGGGGGATCACTCATGTCCGCTTTCGGTTATTGAAGCAGAGTCAGCTCAAGACTCAATACCAAGAAGTAGCGAATTGGCTTACTACTCACAATTGCCTCAACCCCGAGCCCTCCGACGTGCTGCGAGCTGTGGCCTCTATTCGTGCGACCAAGCTTCCCGACGTGGTGCAGTATCCGAATGTAGGAAGTTTTTTTAAGAATCCTGTGGTGACTCAAGCTACGGTAGCAAAGTTGGTTGAGATTTTGCCGAGCTTACCTGTTTACGCACTGGACAATGGCGTTACCAAATTATCGGCTGCCTATTTGATCGAAGCTCTGGGTTTAAAGGGATTGCGTTATCGTGGCTGCCAAGTCAGCGAGCAACACGCCCTGGTGCTTATTAATACCCAGTCCGGTCGGGGTGATCACTGTCTTGAGTTGGCACAAAGAGTCTCTGATACAGTGTATGAGCAGTTTGGCGTTGTGTTAGAACGAGAGCCAAGTATTCTGGGAACTAGCCGTGACTTTTGAGGCTGAGTCTTTCCTGAAACAGCTCACTCGCCGCTCAGGTGTTTATCAGATGATGGGCGCAGATGGCGAGGTACTGTATGTTGGCAAAGCCAAAAATCTGAAGTCGCGGGTCACGAGTTATTTTCGCAGTGCGGGTCTGACCACCAAGACCATTGCACTGGTCAATCGCATAAATGATATCCAAGTGACGGTAACATCGACAGAGGTCGATGCCTTGTTGCTTGAACATAATCTGATCAAGGAACACCGCCCACCCTATAACGTGTTGTTGAAAGACGATAAGTCTTACCCTTACATTTTTTTGAGTAGCCAAGATCAGTTTCCGCGCCTCTCGCTCCAGCGGGGGACAAAGCGCAAAAAAGGTCTTTATTTCGGGCCCTATCCCAGCTCCGGGGCAGTCCGGGAATCGCTGCATTTTTTGCAGAAAACCTTCCGGGTGCGTCAGTGTGAAGACGCCTATTTTCGGAATCGATCTCGACCGTGTTTGCAGCATCAGATCGGCCGATGCACGGCGCCTTGCGTAAAAGGCTATGTCAGCGAAGCTGATTATTCGGAACAAGTGGAGGCGACCAAACTATTTTTAGAGGGCAAGTCGCAGGAGCTCATTCGCAAGCTAGCCGACGACATGGAGGCAGCTGCGGCTGATCTTGCGTTCGAGCGCGCAGCAGTTTTACGCGATCAGTTGGGGCATATTCAGCAGGTGCAATCCTCTCAAGGTATCGAGGGTGTTAGTGGCGACCTCGATATTGTTGCTTGCCAAGCGCGTCATGGTAAGGCTTGCGTGCACGTCTTATTCGTTCGCGAGGGTCGTGTGATAGG
>DOVB01000208.1 GCA_003520285.1 Halieaceae bacterium | reverse complement strand
GATGCCCCCAGTGAGTGGATCGCGTGTGTTGCTAAAGCTTTTCAACTTGAGCGGAAGGATTCATGACAATGGACGATACAAGCATTGATTGGCGAACGAAACTCAGCCCGCAAGCGTATGATGTGTGCTGTCTAAAAGGAACCGAGCGGCCCTTTACGGGCGAGTTCTGGAATCACTCAGCGAAAGGGGTTTATCACTGCGTTTGCTGCAACACCCCATTGTTCGTGTCGGATACCAAATTCGATGCAGGTTGTGGTTGGCCCAGTTTTTTTGAGCCGTTGCGTCCCGGCGTATTGCGAGAAGAAACGGATACCACTCATGGCATGATCCGGACAGAGGTGATGTGCGATCAGTGTGGCGCCCATTTAGGGCACGTTTTTCCCGACGGTCCCCAACCCACTGGCTTGCGATTTTGCATTAATAGCGTATCGCTAACGTTCGAGGCGAGCGGTTCTGAAGAAGGTCGTAATGAGAGCTGAAAGTTCTTGATTTGATCAATGCTTGGAGCGGGAAACCGGGTTCGAACCGGCGACCTCAACCTTGGCAAGGTTGCGCTCTACCAACTGAGCTATTCCCGCACATCGTGCTATTTCATTGATTAAGTGGCGTCCCCTAGGGGGTTCGAACCCCTGTTACCGCCGTGAAAGGGCGGTGTCCTAGGCCACTAGACGAAGGGGACGCAAAGGACTTAACCAAGTGGCGCGAATTGTAGGGAGCGAGCGTGATTGAGTCAAGGGTATGAGATGACTTATTGCAATTTTTTTAGGGATTCCTTGCTCGCTTCCCAGTCAAAAGGCTTACCCTGACTCTCGGCACTATAGCGAAGCTCGTCAAGCGCCTGATAGGCCTGAATTTCCTCGTCTGGCATGAAATGAAGGCAATCACCACCCAGAAAAAACAGGATGTCGCGCGGGAATAGGGGGGTTAAATCAGCAAAGTGAATGAAAAGTGTGTTCACTTGATCTGTAATCTCGTCAAGCTTCAAAGGATGGGCCTCTAAGAGAGCTGACGTTCGTTGACACCACAACTTAAAGGGGTGCTGCGGATCAAGGGCACCAGATTGAGTGCTGATCGTTCTGACGAACTCAGAAAATTGTTTTACCAACTGGGTATGATACGGAGATTGATTCATCTGACGGTCGTTTCTCTTGACGTAAGGCGTTACAATGCCGTCCTCCATTTTGTTGGGAAACGACCGCGCTATGATACCAGCTCTAGAAATAGAAAACCTCAGCAAAACCTACGGGAGCGGCTTCAATGCGCTCAAGGGTATCAGTTTGTCTGTTGCGCAGGGCGACTTCTTCGCACTGCTGGGCCCCAATGGTGCTGGGAAATCGACCACCATAGGGATTATCTGTTCCTTGGTCGCCAAAAGTAGTGGTTCCGTTCGAGTCCACGGAGTGGATATCGATGTTGATTTCGCCTTGGCAAAGAAGTACATCGGTATCGTACCGCAAGAGTTCAATTTCAACGTTTTTGAGAAAGCGAGAGATATCCTATTAACACAGGCCGGATACTATGGGATTCCGCGAGCGCTAGCTGAAGAAAGGGCCGATTACTATTTGAAGAAACTGGGCCTGTGGGAAAAGCGCGATGTGGTGTCACGGATGCTCTCTGGCGGAATGAAGCGTCGTCTTATGATCGCGAGAGCTCTGATTCATGAGCCCAAGTTGTTGATTCTCGACGAGCCTACAGCCGGTGTTGATATCGAGATGCGTCGAGCAATGTGGGAGTTCTTGCAAGAGATTAACAGCGGTGGAACCACCATTATTTTGACCACACATTATCTAGAGGAAGCGGAAGCCTTGTGTCGCAATATTGCGATTATCAATCATGGCGAAATTGTCGAGAACACGTCGATGAAAACGCTTTTAAGACGCCTCCAGCGCGAGGTCTTTATATTTGATTGCGGGCATGAGCTTCCCGAGAACGTTGTGGTTGAAGGGTTCCTTGTGCGTCGAGTCGATGCTCACACGCTTGAAGTCGAGGTTCAAAAAGGTCAGCAATTGAATGAAGTTTTCCAAGCGTTGAGTGCGAGCGGGATTGGCGTTCAGAGCATGCGCAATCGCGCCAATCGGCTTGAAGAAATGTTTGTTAATCTGGTTGAGGGGAATGCAGCTTGAATTGGACTGAACAATATATCGCTTTCGTGACTATTCTGCGTAAAGAGGTCCGTCGCTACACCCGCATCTGGACTCAAACATTACTTCCTTCAGCCATTACGATGTCCTTGTATTTCGTGATTTTCGGGACCTTGGTTGGCTCTCGAATCGGCGAAATGGGTGGATTTACCTATATGCAGTTCGTAGTTCCCGGTTTGATCATGATGGCGATTGTGACTAATTCATACTCGAACGTAGTGTCTTCATTTTTTGGATCGAAGTTCAATAACAGCATTGAAGAACTTCTGGTATCGCCTACGCCTAACTACATTATCTTGTGGGGTTATATTCTGGGAGGTGTGACGCGCGGGTTGATGGTGGCCGTTATCGTCACGATCGTAGCGCTGTTCTTCACGGAGCTGTCGATTTACAGCTTCCCGGTTGTTGTCGCTATCGTGACTATGACATCGATCTTGTTTGCTTTGGCCGGATTCATTAATGCCGTGTTTGCCAACTCGTTCGATGATATTTCTATCGTTCCTACTTTCGTTTTGACCCCGCTTATCTATCTCGGTGGTGTGTTCTACAGTCTGGATCTGTTGCCCGATTTTTGGCGTGGGGTATCGCAACTCAATCCATTGGTGTACGTAGTTAATGCCTTCCGATACGGCGTGCTGGGTGTGTCTGATGTGAGTATCGAGTTTGCTTTCGGTATGATTGGAGTTTTCACAGTGATTGCCTATGCGTACTGCATGCACTTGCTCAATAGTGGAACAAGATTGCGTCAGTAGAGATTTCTGGACGCGCCTGAATGGAAGCACAATGAGTGATAAAATCTTTGTTCTAGGCGAGAAAACGCCTGCTCCCACCTCATACTCGCCAGAGGTGTTGTTCCCAATTGCAAGAGCGGTGGGGCGCGCGACTATCGATTCGAACGCCTCGCAGTTGCCGATGTTCGGCGTTGACCTTTGGCATATCTATGAACTGTCCTGGTTAAATGCGGACGGGGTACCGCAGGTGTTTGTTGGGCGGCTATTGGTTCCCTGCGAGTCGACTTTCATTACCGAGTCTAAGTCTCTGAAACTATATCTTAATTCTTTGAACTTAACTCGCTTTAAGACAGTCGAAGAGGCTCGGGATGTAATTCAGTCAGATGTTAGCAAAGTGGTTAACATGCCCGTTAGCCTCGACATTCTAGAGGTTGATGATCCTTCAATGGCTGGAAGCGCCCTGGATGGAGACTGTCTTGATCGCCACAGCGATGTGGTTGGCGCGGTCAAGCCCGCCAAAGAAATTCTGCGCAGTCAAGACGACAGCGAGGTAGAGAGAACTTGGTATACCCACAAGCTGCGCAGTTTATGCCCGGTGACCGCTCAGCCGGACTGGGCGAGTGTTCAGGTTCGCTGGTGCGGTCCCAATATTGATGAACGTACCTTACTGCAATATCTACTGAGTTTTCACACGCATCAGGAATATCATGAGCAGTGCCTCGAGCGTATTTATTGTGATTTATGGAGTACCTTTGCGCCGCGCTCGCTCGCTGTTCAGGCGTTCTACACGCGACGTGGCGGCATCGATATCACTCCATTTCGAGCGAGTGACCCAAGTGCTTTGCCTCGCTCCCGCATGCCGAGGCAGTAACAAGCACATGCACACATATTTCCCGCTGACACGATCACTTTGCTGTGAGAGCTGCCGCGCTACATCGGCTATCACGGGCGGTTACAATAACCACAAGGACCCCTCTTAATGGCTCAGAAACCACTGGAAGGCATAAAAGTAATAGAAATTGGCCAGCTCGTCGCTGGACCGTTTTGTGGCACCTTGCTGGGTTACTTTGGCGCCGAAGTCATAAAGGTAGAGCCGCCTGGTAAAGGCGACCCCTTGAGAGGTTGGCGTGCTCTTGACGAGACTGGCACCTCTTATTGGTGGTACAGCATCGCGAGAAATAAGCGATCGGTGACCGCAAACTTGAGATCAGACGAGGGTAGGGCGCTGGTCAAGCGTTTAATCGAGTCAGCGGATGTCGTGATCGAGAACTTCCGCCCGGGCACTATGGAAAAATGGGGTCTGGGTCCAGAAAGTTTTAAACAGAGTAACCCCGGATTGGTTTATACCCGCATCTCAGGTTACGGCCAAACCGGGCCCATGGCTGAGCGTCCGGGCTATGCGTCTGTATCCGAGGCATTTAGCGGCTTTCGTTACCTTAATGGTTTTCCTGATCGCCCACCTGTTCGCCCCAATCTTAGCATGGGCGACTCGCTAGCTGGCTTACATGCCGCCTTTGGTACCGTGCTGAGCCTACTACACAGAGAACGAAATCAAGCACCAGGGCAGGTGGTCGATATTGCGATCTATGAGTCTATGTTCAATTTAATGGAATCAGTAGTGCCAGAATATGTAGCAACCGGCGCTATTCGAGAGCCCTCTGGCTCAACGATTACCGGAATAGTGCCGACTAACACCTATTTGTGCGCAGATAATAAATATGTCGTGATTGGGGGCAATGGCGACTCTATTTACAAGCGCCTTATGCACGCAGCGGGTTACCCGGATTTGGCTGAAGATCCAAAAATGGGAGATAACGCGGGTCGAGTCGAGCACGAGGCCGTGATCGATGCCGCGCTGGCGTCGTGGACGAGTTCGATGAGCTCTACAGAGGTACTCGCGGTATTAGAGGCAGCAGACGTCCCTTCTGGTCCAATGTACTCAGTGGAAGACATGGTCAAGGATCCTCAGTATCAGGCACGCGGGATGTTCGAGTCAGTGCAGAGTGCGAGTGGCGAAGTTACAATTCCTGCGATACTGCCCAAGCTCGATGGAACACCCGGGGCCACGCAGTGGGCTGGACCGGCTGCAGTGGGCGGCGATAGCGACGCGGTATTTATGGCCTTAGGTTATACCCCAGAGCAAATCCAAATCTTACGCGAGAATGGTGATATCTAGCGATGACGGTAACGATTAACGAAGTTGGTTTACGCGATGGACTTCAAAATCAACCTCTTGTCGTCAGCACAGGCGATAAACTGGCGTTGCTCAGTCTGTTAGAAGCTGCCGGCTTGAACCATATTGAAGTTGCGAGCTTCGTACACCCCAAAGCGGTGCCTCAAATGGCTGATGCTGAGGCCTTGGTTGGCATGCTTGACTTGGAACGACGCTCTTATAGCGGCTTAGTTCCCAATTTGCGCGGTTACGAACGAGGCAAAGCTACCGGTTTATCAGAGTTCGGGTTGATCATGTCGGCTTCGGAAACCTTCAGTGAACGCAATGTGAACATGACCTTAGACCAAGCATTACAGTCAAATTTCCAGGTGGTACGGGCGTGTCATGCAGAGGGCAATCACGTGCGAGTCTATATATCATGCTCTTGTGCCTGTCCCTATGAGGGGCGTATCGATGAAGCCCGCGTTCTAGGTTTGGCGCGTCAGCTCCTTGATGGTGGTGCCCACGAAGTCTCTATCTCCGATACCATTGGCGCAGGGACGCCACAGCAGATTTACAATTTAACCCACCCGCTGGTCGTTGATTACGGCGCTGATCGTGTCAATCTTCACGTGCACGATACCCGCGGTCAAGCTATTGCCATGGTGTGGTCAGCTTATCTTGCAGGGGTACGCTCATTTGATGCATCCATTGGCGGTTTAGGTGGATGCCCATTTGCTCCAGGCGCCACCGGCAACGTGGCTACCGAAGATCTGGTGTATTTGTTTAACGAGAGCGGGATTGAGACCGGTATAGATTTCGCTATGCTTGAGCCCGCCGTCCGCTTTGCTGAGCAAATCACCCAAAGCGCGTTGGGTGGAAAATCGATGGAATGGTGGCGTCGTAAGCGCTGATCACTGACTTTAGGTCGGCAGCAGACGAGCACACCGTCTCAGGCTTGATATTGCTGTTGATGGGTGGGCCTAGATTCAGGCCTACCAGAAGCACATTAGGCGTTATCTACGTTGTGATACACGTTTTGAACATCATCGAGATCGTTAAGAAGGCTCACAAAACGATCGAAAATCTCGAGGTCTTCGCCAGCGAGCTCAATGCTGGTTTGCGGAATGAACTGGATTTCATCGACGTCAAAATCAATATCACCACACGCTTCTGTGAGCGCCCGTTTAGCTTTGAATGAATCAGTGTGCGGGGCAAACACGGTTAGCATCCCATCGTCATTCTCGATATCTATGACATCAACTTCTGCCATAAGTAGCGCATCAAGCGCTGTCTCTTCGTCGTCATGAGCGAACTTCAGGATACACAAGTGATCAAACATGTGGCTCACAGCGCCCTGAGAACCGATCTTCGATTTGGTTTTGGTGAAGCAGAGCCGGACATCTCCGAACGTGCGGTTCGGATTGTCCGTTAAACACTCAATAATCACCATGCAGTTGCCGGGCCCGTAGCCTTCATATCGCGCGACCTCGAAGTTCTCACCACCGCTGCCACTGGCTTTCTCCATTGCTTTTTCAATGACATGCGTCGGCACCTGATCTTTCTTTGCGCGATCAATAATGCTCCTTAAAGCAAGGTTGCCGTGCGGATCCGTGCCGCCAGATTTCGCCGCAACGTAGATCTCGCGTGCGTACTTGCTGTAAATCTTGGTTTTTAAATCGGCGGTCTTCGCCATGGAGTCTTTACGGTTCTGGTAAGCGCGTCCCATAGTTTGCGATCCTTGTTCTGAAGAGCGCGAATTTTAACCCAGCATGGGGCGAAGAGCATTGAAAAAATTAAGACTCTGACAGCCGATTAGATCAACAAGAGCTCACCTACGGCTTTAACGAGTGAGCCTTGAAGCTGAACCATACGTATATAGGTAGTGATCGAGTTAATGGAGTTAGCGATGTCCGACGCACTAAAGATTTTTGCTATTTACAACGCTGACGCCACAGTCGCAGGGGAAATAAACTACGCGCTTGGGAAACTGATTGGTCTTAAACAATGTTCGTTATGCGATATTTCGCACGGCTGGAATCCCCTTGGGAAGACTCAGTGGCGCAGTACCGACGAGAGTAGTCCAACAATACAGTGGCTTCACCGCGATCAGCAAGCAGATCTTTTGCGAGCGCATACGCAGAATGCATTGCCCGCTGTAGTTGCTTTGATAGGGGAACGATTTGAAACATTGTTGGATTCAAATGACTTACTGGAACTAGGTGGAGACTTACAGGCATTTTATGCACTCCTAGAACGGCGGCTCGCAGACTTTTGAGAGTCGATTGGCATGCTGACATCAACATATGAGGTTTCACGTAGACTTATCTTGCGCCAAAACCGAGGTTGTCAGTGATGGATGAGTCTCCTCACAGAGCCACATGAGTAGAGCGCCTGAGGTGAACATGCTAAGAGAAACGAACCAAAAGGCTGCCTCAATTTGGCCAAAGTAATGCGCTGTAACGCCAAGACCTATGCCGCCTATCCCTTAACCTAAGTCCCGCCAGAAGCGGTACACCCCGATGGCTGATCCTCTCCAATCAGGTGCCGCGATGTCAGCGATGGCTGCTGAGAGGTTAGGGTAAAGCATAGCCATACCAAAGCCTGTTACCGCGGCACTGAACGTCCACCATAGCGCCCCTTGATTAAGAAGCATTAGTAGGACACCAGTTCCGCAGAGCCACATCCCCATTCCATTGAGCCAATATCGTCCCACTCTGTCTGAAAGAGGTCCAGTTATCAGTTGAGAAGTACCCCAGACGATGCCATAGACTCCGATAATAGAGCTCGCCTGCGTCAGGTTGAGACCTTTTTGATACAGGAAAATGGGATATAACAACCACACTAGAGCGTCGACAAATTTCTCAACCAAACCCGCCTGACAGAGTGCAAACAACCGCTTGTCGCCCCAGCTGACAAGCTTGAAAATGGACCCGGTAGATCGCAGCGTCTCGTTCTGTGGTTGAGTCTCGATGTGACCCCTAGCCACTCTCCCAATCGATTGCGCAACAGCCGGTACTGGTCGCGGGGCCTGGTTTCTTGTATGAAAAAAACGGTGAAAAATAAGCCCATACCCACAACGCTTAGGCCAAACCAGAGTAAGCCTATTTTTAGGCCAATTGTCTCGGTTAACCAGGCGGTCAAAATACCCCCCAACGCGACGCCAATATACCCAGAGAACTCATTCAAGCCCAAAGTGAGACCTCGCTCTCGCGGCAAGGTAAAGTCTAATTTTGCTGTTTGCGTCATCGACCATGTTAGACCCTGATTGACACCGAGCAAAATCGTTGCACCCACAATCCAGCTCCAACTTGGAGCGAACCAGATCAGGATAGGAATGGGGAGTCCGACCAGCCACCCGAGAATCAAAACTGGTTTTCTGCCGATCGTCTCAGACCAGCGTCCAGCATAGAAATTCATAAATCCTTTGACAAAGCCGAAGGCGACCACGAAAGACGAGAGCAGTAAAAACGAGGTTTGTGGAACACCGAATTCTGTTTCTGCTAATGTTGGCACGACAGTACGCATCGTTCCAATTGTTAAGCCTACCAGAAGGACCTGGAAGAGCTGGTGCAGAAATTGGCTAAGGTTGTGCTTTATTCCGAGTGAAGCTGGCATCATCAATGTATCCCAGGGCTCGTCATTTGGCGGTGAGGGAGGGATTCGAACCCTCGGTACGTTGCCGTACACACACTTTCCAGGCGTGCGCCTTCGACCACTCGGCCACCTCACCAGCGGCGCGCAGTCTATCACAATTCTTGCGAGCGCTGACAGTGTGTCGTTGGCTTTTCAATCTTCCGCATTCTCGGGCAGGCGTGACAATGATCTCAACCCCGAGTAAGCTTTAGTGCATATTAATCCAGAGCATGAGCAATGGCCGAGAGAATAGAGATATTTAAAGCCTTGGGTGCACTTAGACGCCTGGTCAAAAATCCTGAAGCGACAGAAGAAGTCTTCACGATTATCAGGACACTTAGTGGGCAGAGTTTTGAGCGCGAGTTCAAAAGATTCGAAGCGCTCGAACAGGCTGAAGCCCTGTTGAAAGCTGATCGAGAGTTGCTCTCCTATCTGGTCGAAGATGCAGCTGAATGGCCGCCCGGTTCGTTTGGCGCGTTGTATCGACGGTTTCTGAATCTTGAAGGGCTCAGTGCCGATGGTTTAGTGAAAGCATCGGAAGGCGATAATCTGGTAATTGAAGAGCCTCGCAGGGCGAAGTTCGGACGCCGCCAGCGAGACCAGCATGATCTCTGGCATACGTTAACCGAGTATGGACGCGATGAGCTAGGTGAATTGTGTTTGCTGGCCTTTACCTATGCGCAGACGGGCAACAGAGGGATCGCTGCTATCGTTGTAGTTGGTGCCTTAAAGTTGCGGCCTTACTTCGGTTGGAAGGTATTTAAGGCAGTTAAGCAGGCATACCGACATGGCAAGGAAGCCCAGTGGCTCCCGGGACAAATCTGGGAGCACCTGCTAACTCAACCAACCGCTGCTGTCCGGGCAACGCTCAAGATTCAAGAACCGACGGTGTATTGGGCGTTGCGGGGTGGAGAGCGATTTCCCTCGCTACTCGCACACTAATCAAGGTCTTCAGACTCAAATAGAGCTTTAAAGCGTTGTCCGTTTTGGATGTAGTGGTCAGCCCCGAGTCTTATCATCGCCACCTGCTCGTCGGTCAGCGTTCGTTTGACTTGTGCCGGCGATCCCACGACTAGGGATTTAGGTGGAATTTGCATTCCCTCGGGCACCAGCGCGTTTGCACCAATTAATGAGCCTTCACCCACCACTGCGCCATTCAGTACCACCGCATTGATACCGACCAAGGCACCTGCGCCAATCGTGCATCCGTGAACCGTAGCGTGGTGACCTATCGTGGCGAATGCTCCGATTTCCACCTTAGAGCCAGGGTCAGCGTGAACCATAGCAAAATCCTGAATGTTGGCACCTTTCTGCACGGTTATGGTCTCGACGTCACCTCTGAGAACGCTTTGAAACCAAATGCTGCAACCCCCAGCCACACTAACTCGTCCAATAATGGTGGCATTGGGGGCAATGAACGCATCGTCGGCGATGTCAGGGGTATGGCCATCAAATGACACAATCATGGAGTCTCCTTATTGGTTAGTATTGAATACTTGAGTGGCGGACAGTAGCCATTTTTCCCGCTGACAGCTTGTTCACAAACCGATTAAAAATCAAGCGCAAGCCAAAAAACTAGGTTGCTTTGTTTAAGGCTCTCTGGCGGTAAACTGCGCTCCTGTGTAAGTGGCTCCTAAAGCACTCAATCTGTGAACAAGGCTATTGCTCTGTTCTGCACAAAAAAGCTAAGGTTGTGCGCATTCATAATAAAGGGGAGAGGGACTATGAGCGAAGTCGTTTGGATTACAGGGGCATCGAGTGGTATCGGAGAAGCTTTCGCGCTCGAATACGCACGTTTGGGTAATTGCTCACTGGTGCTGAGTGGCCGAAAAGTGGATGCTTTAAACCGAGTCAAGCGAGCTTGTATTGACGCCGGTCTCGCAGCCGCTGATGTGCTTGTCATTCCCTTTGACATCGTCGATGTCACTGGGCATCCCCAGCGGGCGCAAGAAGTATTGGCTCAGTTTCAACGCATTGATGTTCTGATCAACAACGCTGGGATATCACAGCGGTCCTGGTGCGTCGATACGTCTCTAGACGTTTATCGAACGTTATTTGAAGTTGATGTGTTTGGCCAGATAGCGCTCACCAAAGCGGTACTACCGATTATGTTGACACAGGGGAGTGGACATATCGCGATCACCTCGAGCGTAGCGGGTAAGCTCGGGGCACCGTTGCGCACCGGCTATAGTATGGCTAAGCATGCAGTCATGGGCTTTTTTGATGCACTGAGATGTGAGGTTGCGCACCAGGGCATTCACGTATCAACCATTACGCCTGGCAGTGTGCAATCTCAGGTGTCAGTCAATGCCCTGCGCGGAGATGGTGAGTCATTTGGTGTTATGGACAAAGAGATTGAAGAGGGTATGCCGGTAGAAGATTGCGCCCGAGAAGTCGTCGCAAAGCTCAAAGCCAAACAGCGCGAGATTCCGGTGGGTATTGGCCAGGAAATGGGTTTGCTCGACATGAAGCGGACCGATCCAGAAGGCATGTTTGATTTGCTCGACACGCTGACAGCATCGCTGAGACAGCGCGGGATCTACTGATCCCGCAGTGCTTCCAGCTGAGCTAAATCATTGAGTAGATGGCGTCCCGCGATAAAAAAGAAGACGATCGCGCTAGATCCCAGAATATACGAAGACAGCATCGCATAACGAAGGCCGACAACGCCGTGCTGAGCAGTGAACCAATCACTCAATAAGCCGGTGATTAAGGGGCCAAGCCCCAGCCCAATCATATTCAGAATAAAAAACAGCACGGCTGATGTCATGGCGCGCATATGTGGCGGCACGAGGGCATGGCTGATAGCGATACACGGACCTAAATACTTTCAGGAGTAGCATTAGAACACCTGCGAACAAGACACCTGGGATTCCGACCACGAAAAAGGCCACCCGCCAACCTAGCTCATCAGCTAATATGCCGCCGAGTGCAAAACCAAACAAAATACCGATATAGATCCCAGTGGAATAGAAGGACATTGCCTTACCACGATGCTCAGGCGCATAGTAATCCGAGATCATGGAGTGTGAAGGAGGAGAGCCGCCAGCCTCACCGAGCCCGACACCGATTCGGGCGAGCAGCAAATGCGTGTAGTTCTGTGCCAAGCCAGAAATAGCGGTCATTCCAGACCATACTGTCAGCGCGATCGCAATAATATTTCGTCGGTTGCCACGGTCGGCTAGGTAAGCGATGGGGATGCCAGCGAAAACGTAAACCAAAGCAAAAGAGAAACCACTTAGTAGACCTAGCTGTGTATCGCTGAGGCCCATGTCCTGCTTTATGGGCTCCTGTAAAATAACCAGTATTTGGCGATCGATAAAGTTAAACGCGTAAACGATGGTGAGCAGAAATAATGCCAGATGCGGGCGGACGGCAGGGTTGTTATTTATTGCAGTCACCGGAATACCTCTTATAGTCTTTACGGATCATCTTACGACACAAATTTGCGACTGTCTTTCCTTTCCAAATGGTCTAAGCTACACCAAAAATTTGGTGGAGAAAGTTGTGAGAGAGCTTCGGAACGCGTTTGGGGAATTTGCCACAGGGGTTTGTGTGGTGGCCGCGACTGATCAGTCTGGGGAGGTCATTGGCGTCACCGTGAATTCATTCAGCTCGGTCTCGCTGGAACCCGCCCTGGCACTGTGGAGTATCCAAAATAACTCAGAGCTGTTCGCGTTCTGGTGTTCACAGCCACGCTACTCGATCAGTATTTTAGCATCGGATCAAGAATCACTGAGTAATCAGTGCGCGAAGCCGAGTCAGCATAGCCTTGGTGAACATCAATTTGAGTTGGGCAAACACGGGACACCGCTGATTGTGGGTGCTGCAGCACACTTCGAATTGGGCCTCACACAGGTTGTGCCGGCGGGTGACCATCATATTATTATTGGCGAGATACTGTCATATCAGGTGTCGGATGGCAGAGCGCCCCTGCTGTTTCACAAAGGGCAATATCGAGCACTCGCCAGCTAAGCCTGGTGGAGTGCAAATGGCACCTCAAGACTCTATAATGCCGCACTCAAGATTATTTTGGATACGGCATGAAGTACTGTAGCGCGTGTGGACACCCGGTCGACCTGAAGATTCCTGATAACGATGATCGCGAACGATTCACCTGTACACAATGCAATCTGATTCACTACTCAAATCCTAAAATTATCGTTGGATGTTTGCCTGTTTTTCAGGGTCGCGTCTTGCTGTGCAAACGGGCAATTGAGCCCCGTCGTGGTAAATGGACACTCCCAGCCGGATTCATGGAGAATAACGAGACGACCTCGCAAGGTGCGGAGCGGGAGACTTGGGAGGAGGCTCGCGCTCGTGTCAGCAACCTTTCGCTGTATTACTTATTTGATGTCCCAGGCATCAGTCAAGTGTACCTGTTTTACCTGTGTTCACTGATCGACGGCCACTACGGCGTGGGGCCGGAGAGCCTTGAAACTGCCCTGTTTTCAGAATCCGAGATCCCTTGGGATGAGCTTGCTTTTCCAGTCGTTGCCGAAACTTTACGAAGCTATTTCGAAGATACCAAAGCGGGGAAGGGTTACCCCATGCGTGTTGACACGGTAGTGAGAAAACCTCGGAATGTTTGAGCTAGACGCTCTGTGGTTGGCGCTGGCAAGCCTTGCTGTTCTTACCGGTGGATTTGCGATCTATTATCGAGGCTTGTGGCGGCAACAAGAACGTGACTGCGATCGTTTGGAACACACCTTGTTGCAGTCGACCCAGTCTGCAGGTGAGCTTCGAGAGGAGCGCGAGTTGCTTGCTTCTCAACTTCAGGCCTCACAGCTCATGGTGGCTCGACTGGAAGCAGAGAAGCAGGCCTCCGAGGTGAGTCGAGAGCGCCTAGAAGCGGATACCGAAGCAATGAAAAAAGAGTTGTCTTCTGAGTTTAAGTTACTCGCCGCGCAGTTGTTGAGTGAAAAGTCGGAGCAGCTTCAAAAAAGCAGTAGTGACCTGCTAACGATGACACTGAGCCCGCTAAGACAGCAGCTTACCGATTTTAGGGGTAAGGTAGAAGACGTCCACGAAAAGCAGTTGGCCGATCGCGCATTGCTGCAATCTGAACTGACGCAACTCCGGCAGCTCAATCAAAAACTGTCTGGAGATGCTGAAAACTTAGCCAAAGCACTTCGCGGAGACAAGAAACTCCAAGGTAATTGGGGTGAAGTCATACTCGAGCGCGTGCTGGAGCAATCCGGCCTCCGAAAAGGTCATGAATACGACACACAGAGTCAGCATCGCGACACTGACGGGAATCGACGTCTGCCCGACGTCATTGTGCACCTGCCCGATGAGCGAGATATTATCATCGACTCAAAAGTGTCTTTAAATGCCTACGTACAAGCCATGAACAGCGATGACGAAGATAGCAGAAAGGCAGCACTCGCTGTACAGTCTCGCAACATTGCTCAACATATCGATGCCTTAGGGAGCAAAAACTACGAATGGCTAGAAGGACTTCGCAGTCTCGATTTCGTTTTGATGTTCATCCCTATCGAATCAGCCTTTATGAGTGCTTTCGAGTCTGATCCAGAGTTATTTAAACGAGCGTATGACAAAGGTGTCATTGTCGTGAGTCCAACCACCTTGCTGGCTACACTGAAGACTGTCCAAACGCTGTGGCGCTACGAGCAGCAAAATAAGAATGCTGAGAAGATAGCGGCGGCAGCTGGCAGTTTATATGACCAAGCGGTACGGTTGCTCGAGTCACTCGATGAGGTCGATAAGCACTTGAGCAAGGCGCACGCCGCGTTGATGCAAGGTAAAACAAGACTCACCCTGGGGCGGGGTAACTTTATCAGCAAGATTGAATCACTCAGCGAATTGGGCGCTCGACACAAGAAACAGCTAGCTCAGCATCACCAAGACAATCATGAAGGCGACTCAGAGACGTCAGAGTCTTCTTTAAATTCTCAGTAAACATTAGTGAGGTACTATGACACACCCATTAATAGGCACACAGGCACCAGATTTTTCGCTACCGAATGAAGCAGGGGATGTGGTCCGTCTCAGTGATTTTCTGGGGCAAACTGTCGTTCTTTATTTTTACCCAAAAGCGATGACCCCGGGATGCACGGTTCAGGCGTGCGGTATCCGCGACAGTATCGACCAGTTCAATGCACGGGGGGCTGTGGTTCTGGGTATCAGCCCCGACCCTTATCCTCGCCTGCAAAAATTCATCGATAAATATGATCTGTCATTCAGTTTATTAAGCGACGAGGATCATGCGGTTGCAGGTGCTTATCAATGCTGGGGTATGAAGCAGTTTATGGGGAAAGAATACGAGGGCTTACTGAGAACCACGTTTATTATCAATGCCGATGGCGTCTTGACCCATGTGATGGATAAGGTGAAGACTAAATCCCATCACGATGATGTGTTAACGCTTCTCGCGGACTGAGTTTGACGCTTACGACCAGTACTGGCCGGGCGTGTCGAGCTTGGCTTCTGTGACTAATTTTTCCAGCAAGGCGTACAACTCATCGTTTTCGCCTTGTTCTAGCAGTTTGGCGTGTTCCTGTCGTGTGGCTGTGAAGCTTTTCTGCATCAGATCAATCACAGTCTCGCCGCTCGCCGTTAAGCTGATCGCTTTGGCACGCTTGTCGGTGGCATCGATTGCTCGTGTGATATAGCCCAGCTGTTCGAGTTCTCTTAGCGTTTTCCCCATGCCCTGCTGAGTTTGCTGGGTGCGCTCGGCAAGATCAGACACGCGCACGGTGCCGCGCCCGATGTAGGCGAAGACGGCATAATGAGATCGACGCAGTTTTATGTGCCCAGCGGCATGGAGGGCGGTCAGAGCTTTCACTTCAAACACTCTGCTAAGTGCGAGCAGTGTACGTGGCAGCACTAAATTTTGCATAAGTCCCTCACAATAAACGATCTGTGCCTACGGTGATAGCGAACGAGTATTAACCGGTCGCCATTTTTGTCTAAACTTTTGGTAATGTAAAGCTTAGTGTGAATTAAGATAATCTTTGCAAATGCGTGGCTCAGCTAGAATTATTGCCTTTAACCTTATGAATTATATGGAGATCTAACGACACCAAACTGCGAGCGCTACATAATTGTGAGCCCATTACACCTGACTATAATTTCGACGTGTCTCCAGGCGGTATATGTCGCTTCAGGTCGTTGAAGTGGCTTACTCGAACCCGAGTTGTGTCTCTTTTTGATTCATTTTCGAAGCTACTTTGACTCAGATTTGAGGTATTATGCGGGCAGCCAGTTATACTGCTTTGCCACAATTAATCACTGACGACTGCTTGAGGATCTTACATGAGTTTTTTTATTGCTAATGCACACGCCCAAACTGCGGGCTCGGCTCCCGCTGGCGGCGAACTATTCCAGATTTTCTTTCTGGTTGGCTTATTTGTGCTGTTCTACTTCATTGCGATCCGCCCACAACGAAAGCGTCAAAAAGAACACCAGGAATTGGTTGCAGGGCTCGCGAAAGGTGATGAGATAGTGACCACCTCAGGTATCTTAGGTCGTGTTGTGAAGTTAGATGACAGCTACATGATCATTACGGTGGCCGACAAAGTCGATATGAAATTCCAGCGCGTGCACGTTCACGCAGTTTTACCCAAGGGTACGCTCAAAAATATTGGCGCCGAAGGCTAAAAGTTCATGCCGCGGCTCGTTATTGCGATATCGTCTCGAGCTCTATTTGACATGAGTGAGAGCCATCAAGTCTTCGAGCAGCAGGGGCTCGATGCCTACGCGGCGTATCAGATAGAGCACGAAGATGAACCGCTGGCGCCGGGTGAGGCGTTTGGTTTTGTTCGGAAATTGCTGGGCTTGAACGCTCAATTTGATGCCGGTGTGGAAGTAGTGCTGCTATCAAGAAACAGCGCAGATACCGGTCTTCGGGTATTCAATTCGATCGAACACCATAATTTGCCGATTACTCGGGCCGCTTTTTGTGGCGGGGAATCGCCCTGGCGCTACATTACCGCTTTTGGTTGCCACCTGTTCTTGTCTACTGAATCCGATGATGTGCGCGCCGCACTCGACAACGGCGTTGCGGCAGCAACACTGGTGTCTCATGGGACAACCGAATCCAAACATCCGCAGCTGCGAATTGCGTTCGATGGCGACGCCGTCTTGTTCTCGGATGAGGCGGAAAGGGTATACAAATCAGAGGGTCTTGCCGCTTTCGCTCAGTCTGAGCGCGCGTCTGCGAAAGAACCTCTGTCAGGGGGGCCGTTCCGCGGCTTCCTGAGAGCTTTGCATGAGCTTCAACAGACGGTGCCAGCAACAGCGTCCGTGATTCGCACTGCCCTAGTGACTGCCCGTTCTGCTCCAGCGCATGAACGAGTTATCCGAACTTTACGGGCATGGAATGTTCGTATTGATGAGTCGATTTTTCTGGGTGGAATGGATAAGTCTGCATTCCTGCAGGCTTATCAGGCCGATGTGTTTTTTGATGACCAAGCGGTGCACTGTGAAGCTGCTAGCGCCCACGTGACAACAGGACATGTGCCGCACGGCGTTGCGAATCAAAGACAAGACGATGCTTCATAACAAAATCGTAGCCAACAATGGCGCTCTATAGCAAACTGTTATAACCAAGATCGGATGAGAGGTCAGATTGAAGCTACAGCAGCTAAGATATATTTGGGAAGTCGCTCATCACGACCTCAATGTGTCGGCGACCGC
>DOVB01000273.1 GCA_003520285.1 Halieaceae bacterium | reverse complement strand
TGACATCAACCAGTTCTTCGATAAACGATTGTTGCCCAATCCGAAGCTCTGTATCTTGGAGCTGATAGCGCAGTCCCTGCCCACTCACGGTTTGAGGGATAAGCGCTTGATCTGACACCAGTGCCTGCTGGAGCTGTTGAAGAAGCGGTGAGTCTCCCTCGATAGGCTCAGTTTTGGAAAAGGCTCGAGCAATCGGGTGATCACTAAAACTCTGTAGTAATTGTGCGATTCGGAAACACTGTGCAGCATCGTAGATCGTCAGAGGCCGAATTTCCTCACACGTATAATCGCCACTGCTCAAAGTACCCGTTTTATCAAATACCACAGTATCGATCGAACTCATGGCTTCTATGGTGTTGTCGCCGCGAACAATCGCACCCACGGAACGCAATCGAAGCGATGCGTTGGCGAGCGCCGCTGGAGTTGCCAAACCCAAGGCGCAGGGGCAACTCACGACCAATACAGATAACCCAATCCAAAGCGCTTTACTGGGGTCAATAAACCACCACGCGAGGCTCGTTGCCCCAGCAATCAAAAGGATAGCGGCCACGAAGCGCCCCGCGATGCTATCTGCCAGAGTCTGGATTTCGGGTTTCGATGTCTCGGCATGGTGAAGGGACTCGTCGAGCGCATCAAGCCGTGTTTTACCAATCTCATTGCAGACGAGTACGTCTATGGTTTCTCTCAGATTAATACTGCCAGAGAATACCTGATCGCCCGGATGAACGGGGTAGGGAAGCGATTCACCGGTGAAGGCACTGTCCTGTATTTCGGTCTGTCCGCTTTGAATCACACCATCAATGGGGATCATAGAGCCAGGGTATAGCCTGACGCAATCGGATGGTCTAACCTCGGATACGGCGACTTTAAGACACTGGCCATCGGTTATTTTATCGATCATGAGCGGCAATCTGTCATGCAGTCTTTGCAATTGAAGATTATTTCGATACCGCGCGCGATGCTCGTAATAGCGCGCGATCAACAGAAAGAAAGTGAACATCACCACGGAATCGAAATAGACTTCGCCCGACTCTGTGATCGTGGCATAGACAGAGGCGGTGAGAGCCAAGCCTAAGGCAAGCGCGATGGGCAGATCCATGACCAGTGCGCCGTGCCGGAGATGTCGCCAGGCGGTAGTGAAAAAAGATCCACCGCTGTAGAGCACCACGAAGGCAGCGATCGGGAGACTCACCCATCGAAGTAGCTGTTGGTACTCAGGTTCCATACCTTGAAGATCACCAGCGTGAAGGGCGATAGCAAACATACCAACTTGCATCATCCCCAACCCAGCCACTGCGAGGCGCTTGAGCAAGTGGCTGTTGGTATTGGCTAGATCCCGCGTGTAGGCAGACTCTTGGTAAGGTTGAACGCGGTAACCCAGCGCTGCAATCGATTTCATGAGCTCCGCCAAAGACGCATTTGGCTGAAGTTCTAGGCTTAAAGAAGCGTTACTTAGGTTGACTCGAGCACTTTCGACGGCTTCGTTCTGCTTGGCTCGGCGTTCCACCAACCAAGCACAGGCGGCACATGTCATGCCACTCACCAACAATTGTACTGTCTGTGTCTCGTCTGGGCCGAGAGAAGATTCGGATACTACGCCCTGGCGCACTGTGGGGTCGTCGTACGCGTTGAAATCCTCGTCGAGCTGATCGAGAGAGGGGGTTTCAGCGTAGTGGGTTCGTTGCGAGTAGTAGTGTGACATGCCTGAGCTGCAGATCAGTTCCGCAACCGCTTTACAGCCTGGACAGCACATGGGTCGAGAGATTCCGTCTATCTCGCAGCTCCAAAGATCTCGGTCGTCCGTTACTTCACCACAGTGAAAACATCTGATTTGGGAGGATGGTGCGACCGCCTGGCTAGTCCCGATCATTAGCGAAAGCAGCGTCGTTAAAGCGGCCTGAGATTAACCATTCCTCTGGCTCAGAATGGCTGATGCTCCAATACCAGCTTGGCTCAATCGGTCGATTCAAGGGGATAAACAACCAATTGTCAGGACCCGGCAGGAGAGTGGCCGAGATGTCCTTGTCCGCATCTAAGGGGTGGCTCAGGTGCAAATGAGGCTGCTGTGATGGTGTAAGGCCCGTCATACGGACTCTGAGATGTGAAGAGGTGATAGCGAACTCTGCACTGATGCCCAAGTCTTCGGCTCGATCACGGTGTTCTGCTCGTTGGTTAATCGCAAGACCCACTTTGTAGTAATCATCAACGACTAAGTCGTCTTTGTATTTAAAGGCGAGCGAGACCGTATAAAGACTCGCGATAACGACGGATCCTATTAAAGTGATAATGAACCAGGGCCAAAACTCCCGGTACCAAGGAAGACCAATCTGCTCAATACGTTTATTCATAAGGCGCCATGAATCGCGATTCCGTGCGGATGGAGAGACTGGGATCATTTTGTGCGGTCGCGGTGAAGAGAATAATAGTTGTCCCCTTCGGAATAGTATCGCTCGGTGCACTCAGGCGAACTGAGTAGGTAAGGTCACTAGATGGCGCGACGGTTGGTGCTGTATCGCCAATTAACTCAGCTTCATCTAGGCCTTCCACACTCAAATCGAACTGTTGTTCGCTCGGTGTCATATTAATGAGGTGCAAGGTGTAAATATTTTCGATCTGTCCCTGTTCGGTGGCAATGAACAAGGCTCCTCGGTCGCGCATCACCGTCAGCTCCAGAGGTGTTCGAGTGAGCACGTTATAAGAAAACAGACTCAGCATGATCAGGAGGGCAGTTATGTAACCGATAATTCTGGGTCGCAACCAATGCGTTTTTCCACCCGCGAGTTCGTTCTCGCTGGTGTAGGCTATGAGGTTTTTGGGGTAGTTCATTTTCGACATAACGGAATTACAGGCATCTATGCACAAAGCACAGCCAATACACTCGTACTGCAGACCTTCACGGATATCAATTCCGGTAGGACAAACTTGAACACAGAGCTGGCAGTCAATACAGTGGCCCAGCTCGCCTGCGGTCAATTCTGCGTCGCGACGGCGCGAGCCTCTCGGCTCACCGCGAGCCGCATCATAGGAGACTATTAGGGTGTCTTGATCAAACATCACTGATTGAAATCGAGCATAGGGGCACATATAGGTGCA
>DOVB01000274.1 GCA_003520285.1 Halieaceae bacterium | reverse complement strand
GGTGATGTGACCGCATCAAACCACTCAGTTAACTGCGGATTCTGAGTGTACCCCGCTTGTGACTGGGAAGTGAATAGTCGAGTCTCTGATTTAGCGATCTCGATAGGCGGCGCGCGCCTCCTCCGCTAAAATTTTAATGCCGGCACTGATCGCTGAACGAGGCTGTGCATGTGACAGACGCAGACATTCATATTTGTGTGACCACTGGTCAGATAAACCAATAAAAAAGTGTTCACCCGGCACAACCAGAAGCTCACGCTGTTTGCAGCGCTGGTACAGCGCGTGACTGGTGATAGGTAAGTCTTGCAACCAGATCCAAACAAAAATAGCGCCCTCAGCTTTGTGAATTCGAACCGGTAAGTCACTCATTTCTCGTTGAATTTCAGCAACAATAAACTCGCTACTTGACTGGTAGTAGGGCTGAATAACGGAATTACTGAGCTGGTCAAGGTCGTTATTGTTGATCATCGATTCCAACAGCATGGGCCCTAGGGTGCCTGATGCAAGACTGATGACCGTATTGGCTGCGTTAAAATCAGAGATGAATTCCTCGTTACCAATCACAATGCCACCGCGAACGCCCGGGAGTCCCAACTTAGACAAGCTAAGCATCATGATGATGTTGTTATTCCATATTGCCGTTGCTGGCACAAAGCGAATGTCAGGGAATGGCAATCCATAGGCGCCGTCAATAATTAACGGTATACCTCGGGCTTCTGCTAGAGCGTTCAAATGCTCTACTTCAGTATCCGACAGCATATTACCGGTTGGGTTGGTAGGCCTCGAAATGCATAAAGCCGCAGCGGTCATCGGAATATCGAGGTGGTCAAAATCGACGTGATATTTGAACATTCGATTGGGCAAAAGCTCGATGGTGGGCTTGCTCGCCGAGAAAAAATTGTCACTCAGGCCGCTGTCAGCATAACCAACATACTCTGGTGAAACCGGCAGATGGATAGAGGTCTCTTGATCACCCCTCTGGCCCGCGAGCAGATTGGCGATAATGAAAAAGGCAGATTGACTTCCATTAGCAATCGCAATGTTTTTGCGGGTCACATCCCAGCCGAGATTTCGCTTCAAGTAAGAGGCCAGCGCGTCGCAAACTGAGGGGTCGCCCTGGGGCGATTGATAGTTGCCAAGCAGCCGGTCAATTTGACTCTGTTGTCCAACAATACTCTGCAGATGCGCTTTAAACAGTGCTTGTGCCGCTGGAATCTGGGCAGGGTTTCCGCCACCTAAAAAGAGCATATTTGGATTGATGCTAAGAGCCTCGCCCAGATCATTCATGAGCTCGACAATGCCCGAGGATTGAGTGAATTTCTTACCGAAGTCAGAGTAGCTCATCGCGCAGAGATGTCCAAAACCCGAGATTCTACAGAGGGCTCAGCCTCATTGAAACCGCTAGTTTGGCAGCGAGTCATGAGCCCAGTGTTATTGAGAGCCAGTGCGAATCTTCGTTATGACTTGAACATAGGCGAATGTAGTGGTGTGGCTTATACTGATTCGCTTTTACACAATAAGACTAAGGATGAATATGCGCTTTGTGAGTCGTGTTATCGGGTGTGTGATGTGCTTCAGTGTCTCTCAAGTGTTGGCCGAGAGCTCACAGAATGAGCACAGCACGCGTTTACTCTGGGGTGATACGCATTTGCATACCTCATATTCTTTTGACGCGTATCTATTTCAGAACCGTACGACCGATCCCGATACGGCTTATCGATACGCGAAAGGCCTCCCGGTTGTTCATCCTTTTCATAAATCGAGAGTACAGCGCAATCGACCTTTGGATTTCCTTGTGGTCTCGGACCATGCTGAGTTAACGGCGATTCCGATGCGGCTCGCAGCCGGTGATGTAGACGTTCTGGCGACAGAGTTTGGCCGTTATGCGCTGCCGATGATGCAGCAAGGCAAAAGTGCAGAGGTGTTTTCTCGACTGGTGAGCAGTGCGGCAACTGGCGACGACAGTATGGTGGACGAGCTTCAGTCTGAGGCCATTCGACGATCACCATGGTCGACGACCGCTGCGATCGCCGATCAGCACAATCAGCCCGGTGTATTCACTGCATTGATTGGATGGGAGTGGTCAGCCTTGCCGAACGGCGCGAATCTTCATCGCGTTGTTTTCATGGATGGTGATCAGAACACAGCCAGTCAATTCTTACCGTTCAGCTCGATCGATAGCGTCAATCCAGAGGATCTGTGGACTTGGCTCGATCAAATCCAGCCAAGCGTGGGCGCCGAGTTTGTGTCTATACCGCACAATATGAATCTGTCGAAAGGCCGCACCTTTGAAATGTCAATGTTCGATGGCTCTCCCATCACGGCTGAGTACGCTCGGTTGCGCAGTCGTTGGGAGACCGTTGCCGAAGTGACGCAAACAAAGGGTGACTCAGAGACACACCCGCTGCTCTCACCGAATGACGAGTTTGCCGATTTCGAGACTTATGAAGTCTTAATTGGCGGTTTAGACTCTGACGCAAATATTGACCTGTCTGGGAACTATGCGCGGGGTGGTTTATTAAATGGTTTAGAGGTAGCACATCAATTAGATGTTAATCCGTTTGCGTTCGGGATGATTGGCGCGACAGATTCACACACGGCGCTGTCGAGTTCTGAAGAGAATAACTTTCATGGCAAGCAAGCAACTGACTCGACGCCAGAGCGAAAGCTGATTCCGCGCAATGGCAGACGGGGTTGGGATATGTCAGCGTCTGGCATTGCGGCAGTGTGGGCCAAAGACAATACCCGCGAAGCCATCGTGGCTGCATTTAAAAGTAAAGAAGTCTACGCTACAACCGGCTCCAGAATTGGGCTGCGCGTTTTTGCTGGTTGGGATTTTACTGAAGATGACCTTGCCTCGGTCGATTACGTCGCCCGCGGATATGCGCGCGGTGTCCCCATGGGGGGTTCACTGAGTTCAGAGGGACGCGGGACGCCGGTGCTAATGATCGATGCTCAGCGAGATCCTGAGAGTGGTGGACTCGACCGTATCCAAGTTGTGAAGGGGTTTATCAATGAGCAGGGCGAGGCAGAGGAGCGCATTTATGATATCGATGGCGGCTCATTAAGAGCTCGGCATGCCGACGGTTCTTTCGAGTCTCTCCCCAGCACCGTGGATACCTCGACTGCAACTTATGATAGAACCCAGGGCAGCGGTCAGCTCAAGGCACTTTGGATCGATCAGGATTATGTGCCCGGGCAAAGGGCGTTTTATTACGTCAGAGTGTTAGAAGTTCCGACTCCGCGGCACTCGCTATACGACGCTGTTGCTTTACAAATTGAATCGCCAGACGAGTACCCTGAGTCTATCCAAGAGCGAGCCTATAGCTCGCCTATCTGGGTGACGCCCTGATCTCCGCACGGGGCTTTGCTACGGGTTTTGAGTGAAACGAACATTGGTGAGTCGGAATACACTGCCATTGT
>DOVB01000090.1 GCA_003520285.1 Halieaceae bacterium | reverse complement strand
ATGACAGAAATTAGACGGGTGATCGAGACGGGGCAGCGCGTTCTCGTCACCACGCTCACAAAACGGATGGCCGAGGATTTAAGTGAGTACCTGGCCGAGCACGAGATCAAAAATCGCTACTTGCACTCTGATATTGATACTGTCGAGAGAGTCGAGATTATTCGCGATCTGCGCCTTGGGGAATTCGATGTCTTGGTGGGCATTAATCTGTTACGAGAAGGCCTCGACATGCCAGAGGTCGCGCTGGTCGCGATTCTAGACGCAGATAAAGAGGGCTTTTTAAGGTCTGACCGCTCTTTGATTCAGACCATCGGACGTGCCGCCCGAAACCTGCATGGGCGGGCTATCTTGTATGCCGATAAGATCACCGGATCGATGCAGCGTGCTATCGACGAGACTGAGCGCAGACGCAATCGGCAGCTTGCCCATAATCTTGAACACGGTATTGAGCCCGTTGGCATCACCAAGTCGGTGCAGGATATTATGGAGGGCGCCAGACGGATGTCGACCAAGCGCAATGCCAAAGGGGATCGCAAGGTCGCGGAAGTGAAAGCCGCTTATGCCGAGGATATGGCGAGCATGAGTCCGGCAGCACTGAGCCGAAAAATTAAGCAGCTCGAAGCCGAGATGATGGAGCACGCTAAGAATCTCGAGTTTGAAAAAGCAGGGGTTGTGCGCGATCAAATCACCGAATTCAAGCAGTTTGCCTTTATGAGCGGCTGAATCATAGTGTTAAGTTCACTCAGCAATATCCAGCTCTCTCTGGGCTTTAAAGGCAGACTTTGCTACACTCGGCGCCCTTATTTAAGCGCGGTCGACCATTGCGCCAAGTGGCCTTTAGTAGGGGTCACCACTGACGAGAGAGCTTATGCCTACAATTACTCTGCCTGATGGCAACCAGAAACAATTCGAACATCCCGTTAGCGTATTCCAAGTTGCTGAGTCTATTGGTCCCGGTTTGGCCAAAGCAGCTCTCGGAGGTGTAGTGGATGGCCACGAAGTCGATACCTCTTACTTGATTGAGGGCGACGCCTCTCTGGCCATTATCACCGATCGAGATGAAGCGGGTATCGCGATTATTCGTCATTCAACGGCCCACTTGCTGGCTATGGCGGTGCAAGAGCTGTATCCCGGTACTCAGGTTACTATTGGACCTACCATCGAGGATGGTTTCTATTACGATTTTGCCACGGGGCATCGTTTCAGTCGCGAAGACCTTGACGCCATCGAACAGCGCATGGCCGATATTGTTGAGCGAGATCTCACCGTTGAGCGACTCGAAGTGAGCCGCGAGCATGCGATTACAGAGTTTCGGAACTTGGGCGAGCACTACAAGGTGCAGATTATCGAAGCGCTGCCTGAGGGTGAAGTGATCTCGGTGTACAAGCAGGGGCCTTGGATGGATTTGTGCCGCGGTCCGCATGTGCCGTCTACCGGCAAGCTGTCGGCATTCAAACTGACCAAAGTCTCGGGTGCCTACTGGCGCGGTGATTCCAACAACGAGATGTTGCAACGGATCTACGGCACGGCCTGGGCCAACAAAAAACAATTAAATCAGTACCTCACTCGAATCGAAGAGGCCGAGAAGCGCGATCATCGCCGAATCGGTAAAAAGTTAGATTTGTTTCACACCCAAGAAGAAGCGCCGGGAATGGTGTTCTGGCATCCCAAAGGGTGGGCTTTGTATCAGGTGATCGAGCAGTACATGCGCCGGCGTCAGCAGCTCGAGGGTTATCAAGAGATCAAGACGCCGCAAGTGGTCGATATTAGTTTGTGGCAAAAATCGGGTCACGCCGAAAAATTTGGCGATGATATGTTTTTGCTGCACACAGAAGACCGAGAGTTTGCGGTGAAGCCCATGAACTGTCCCTGCCACGTACAGGTGTTTAACCAGGGCCTTAAATCTTACCGAGATTTGCCATTGCGATTGGCCGAGTTTGGAAGCTGCCATCGCAATGAACCGTCGGGCTCTTTGCACGGCATTATGCGCGTGCGAGGCTTTACCCAAGATGATGCTCATATTTTTTGCACCGAAAGCCAAATCCAGCCGGAGGTGTCACGGTTCATTGATTTCCTTCACGGCGTCTACCGTGACTTTGGCTTCGACGATGTCATTTACCGTTTGTCGACCCGACCTGAGCAGCGTGTTGGCACAGACGAAGACTGGGATCGAGCTGAACAGGCGCTTGCTGAAGCACTTGATGCGCAGCAATTGCCTTGGGAGCTTCTGCCTGGGGAGGGCGCTTTCTACGGTCCTAAGATTGAGTTTTCGTTAAAAGACAGTATTGGTCGAATATGGCAACTCGGCACGATTCAGGTCGATTTTTCGATGCCCGGCCGACTCGATGCGCAGTACGTTGCTGAAGATGGCTCACGCAAAGTACCAGTCATGTTGCACCGTGCGATTCTGGGGAGTTTTGAGCGTTTTATCGGTATTTTGATCGAGCATTTCGAGGGCAAGTTCCCGACTTGGCTGGCGCCAGAACAAGTCGTGGTCATGAATATCATCGACAAACTGGCTGAATTCGCTCTAAATGTGGCCGATTACCTGAATAACGCTGGTTTTAGGGCGATTGCGGACTTGAGAAACGAGAAGAACGGCTTTAAAATCCGCGAGCGCACTATCGCTAAGATTCCGTACCTCTTAGTGGTCGGTGATAAAGAGATCTCATCACAGTTTCTATACGTTCG
>DOVB01000213.1 GCA_003520285.1 Halieaceae bacterium | reverse complement strand
ATGTTGCGCACTGTGGCCGCACTGACAGGTAGTCCCGCCTCTTGTCGGACGGTACTCGATGCGACCGGAGCGCCCGCTTGAATATAACGCTTTATAAGAGCCTGCAGCACTCGCTTAGAGCGCTCAGAAACATTGGAATCGGTCATTCGTTTAAGCACTGAGTCATTCCCGCAAGGTATAACCGAATTAAGGTCTTGAATCCAGTCTATAAAACGACTTTTGAATCAATTTGCAGCAATCTATTCTCATGCGATACTAACCGCGTATGCTACTTAACTTCAGTAAACCGGGCGAACGACAAGGACTCAGCGAATGCTGACCCACATTCACATTAGACATCTGGCTGTCATCGATGAGCTTGCGGTCGAGTTCGGGCCGGGAATGACCGTCATTACTGGAGAAACCGGCGCCGGCAAATCTATTCTCATCGATGCGCTGGGTTTGTGTTTGGGCGATAGAGCTGAAGCGAACTTGGTGCGTCATGGCGCCGATCAAGCCGATATTACCGCCTTGTTCGATATCGCAGAGGCCGCCTCTATCCAGCAATGGCTGGCTGAAAACGACTTTCTGATTGAACCTGAACTGTCGCTGCGGCGAACCATTAACAAAGAAGGTCGCAGCCGCGCCTATATCAATGGTTCACTCACCACTGCACAAAAGTGTAGCGAGATTGGCAGCTTCCTAGTCGACATTCATGGGCAGCATGAGCATCAGTCCCTCATGAATCGACAACAGCATCGCTATATCCTCGATCAAACCCTCGACGATGCTAGATTGGTTGATCACGTGAGACTCGCGGCGAAAAATGTCCGTAAATACCAGCAGGAGCTCGATACTCTGACCGCTGGCCTTGACAGCAACGAGAGCAAAAAAGACTTTCTACGCTATCAAATCAATGAACTTTCCGATGTCGTAGTCACACCCACCGAGCTTCAATCGATCGAGCAAGAGCTCGAACTCCTATCGCAAGGTGAAGCTTTACTCGAGGCTCTAACAGGCGCCTCACAACTCTGCGATGAGCACACTTCAGGTCTGCGGCAAGCCAGCAAGCTACTGGAGATTGGCCTTAGATCAGAGCTCACATCAGGCCCCTACGAACTGATAGAGTCAGCTCTAATTCAGATTAACGAAGCAGTCTCTGACCTCGAAAAACTCTCAACCCGGGTTGATCTCAATCCCGAACGGCTCACGGCAGTGAGTGCACAGCTTGATACGCTCTACGATATGGCCCGAAAACATAAGGTCAGACCCGAGAACCTGTCAGAGCGGCTGGAAACTCTGCAAACCGATCTCGACCACTTACTCGACACAGATCAGACTGTGACGCAACTCCAAACTCTGATCCAGCAGAGCCGACTTGACTACGCAGAGAAAGCGCATCGACTCAGTATTGCGCGCGCGACGGCGGCGAGTGAATTACAGCAAGCGATTCAAGCGCAGCTTGGCGAACTCGATATGGGACAGTGCCGATTCGAAATTCAGCTGAAAACTAAAGAGACACATACCCCCTCGGAAGCGGGCAATGAAGACATCGAATTCATGATTGCAACACAGGCCAAAGGTGAACCGCAAGGACTCGCTAAAATCGCATCAGGCGGCGAGTTATCCCGTATCAGCCTTGCAATCCAAGTGGTGACTGCACAGCAATCGATCACGCCGTGCCTAATTTTTGACGAGGTAGATGTGGGCATTGGTGGAGCCACTGCTGAAGTAGTAGGCCAGCGATTGAAGCAACTGACGGCACACTCGCAGGTGCTGTGCGTCACTCACCTTGCTCAGGTAGCGAGCCAGGGGCACACCCACCTCAAAATCAGTAAACACAGTAATTCAGACATGACTGCGACCCAAATTCACTCCCTGGATACACAAGCGCGTATCCAGGAACTCGGACGCATGATTGGCGGCATTCAGATGACCGATCAAACCCTCGCCTACGCTGCAGAAATGCTCCACAACGCACACTAAACCCTCGCTAAGCTATGATTGCTTTCTGGCACACAGCACCAGCGAGTGCACGCACACTAAAACTTGGCTAAGCTATGATTGTTTTCTGACGTACAGCACCAGCGAGTGGTCGACCAAATCAAAACCATGCTCTTTCGCAATTTCGTGCTGCCGCTTTTCGATCAATGGATCCGTAAACTCAATCACGTCACCAGTCTCCATGCAGACCATATGATCGTGATGCTCACCCGTCGCCATTTCGTAGACCGAATGGCCCGTTTCGAAGTTATGGCGCGCCACCAGGCCGGCCGATTCAAACTGAGTTAACACTCGATAGACTGTTGCTAAACCGACCTCTTCCTGAGCCTCGAGCAAAGCTTTATAGACATCCTCGGCGCTCATGTGCTGACCCTGCTCTGAGTTAGACTCGAGAATTTGCAAAATCTTCAGTCGCGGCAAAGTCACTTTTAGACCCGCTTTTTTGAGCTCTTGATTTTCAAAAGACATATTTAAGGGTTCTCTCACTCAGCATTGACCAGTATGATGCCACTGCAATCCGTTAAGTTAAAGGTTTCTTAAGATGCGAGTCATTCTCTCGGCGTTGATTATCAGTATCGCGGTGTCAGGTTGCGGTTTTGTCGGCTTCCCTGGTGCGTACAAAATCGGTATCGAACAAGGCAACATCGTTACCCAGGAAATGATTGATCAATTGGAACCAGGAATGAGCAGGCGCCAAGTGCGCTTCGTGCTGGGCACCCCGCTAATAGAAGATAGTTTTCAACCCGATCGGTGGGATTACCGTTACGAATTTAGTCGAGGGGACCAAACTTTTATTGAAACGAGACTCACCGTCTTTTTTGAAGGTGATGTACTCACCCATTTCGACAGCACGCTGCCACCGAGTGTCGACGA
>DOVB01000252.1 GCA_003520285.1 Halieaceae bacterium | reverse complement strand
CGCTCAATATCGATCGCTTGCTGATGCCCCTGATCCAGCCATGGCAGATCCCGAGCCACGTCGAGCTTGGCAATGGACTCGCCTTGATACACCCTCTCGCGCATACCCACGTGCACAGCATCAACGTAAAAGTGATGATCGACCTCGTAAACCACCTTGAACAGAGCAATGTTCGCGAAGCTCGGTTTCGCCTCTAAGCGAATGGGGGAATGGCCCCGCTCTGCCGCAATCTGCCAGCCAACCTGCTCGGCGCGTTCGCGCTGAACAACGCCCAGCACCAGATAGCCAGCAAAGTATGCGGCCGCTATCGTCACAGGGAGTCTCTGCTGATACGCAACACTCAAGCCGATTCCGAGTATCAGAGGCAGAGTTACTAAGGGATCAATGATCGAGAGTGTGTTCCAAGCGACACGAGCATCACTAAACGGCCACATTAACAGCGTACCGTAGGTGGTGCAGGCGTCGAGTAAGCCATGGGTCGCATAACCCAACAGACAAAATAAATAGGTTTGTCCAGCACTCAGACCGCGCCGCTTTCCAATGAGCGGGTGCAATACCAGTGTGCAGATGAAGGCACCGAATGGGATAAAGAACAAAGCGTGAGTGAACTGGCGGTGGTATTCCAAGAACAGTAGCGAGTCACTCTCGGAGCGGATCAGAACATCGAGATCGGGCGCCATGCCTGCCAAAGCCCCCAAAAAGAGCGCAGCGGACACCTGTTGAGGCTTCGCTTGCGTCGCGGCGACAACAGCCCCAATCGCACCTTGCGTTAATGGATCCACTATTCGACTCTAGCGTGGCCACATACATTGTAACCAGCGATCCTCGGTGTTTTCGGCAAGTACATTGACTCGCATGACACCATGTCAATATCGGCCAGTTGAAACAGTAATGTGACATCTCTGTTGATATGACAACCGCCGGCTATCCGTTTCCAGATAGGGTTGATTCGATCTTGCCAGCGCGCTACCGAAACATCGGGCGACAGACCATGCTCTGAGAACCAAATCGATCCGCCGGGCTTGAGGACACGTTTTACCTCACGCAAAGCGTCGACAGGATTAGGGATTGTGCACAAGCTGTAGGTAATCACGGCACTGTCCATAGAGTGATCGTCAAGTGGCAACTGATCGCCCGATAACCCTCGGTATTCGACGGGAAACTCAACCTGAGCAACACGCTCCTGAGCCAGTTCCCATGACCGAGTAGAAGGATCAATACCAATCACGCGCTCAACCTGTTTGGCGTTGTAATGGCTCAAATTGAGACCGGTACCAATCCCTATCTCTACCACTTGCCCATGCGCCTTGGGGACTACTTTGGCGCGTTGCTTGTGAAAGGTACCGCTGCCACAAGCACAATTGATCAGATGTGGTAAGACCCGATCCTCATAAAAACTCATACCTAGCCCTCGGATGCCTTTGCTATACTCAGCGCTTTTAACACTGCGAATTTGATATGCATATTTACATAGTTACGACTGGCGGCACAATCGACAAAGTTTACTTTGATGCCAAGAGCAGTTACCACATCGGACACCCTGTCATCGAGCGATTGTTGACTGAAATGGATGTTTCTTTCACCTACGAAATTCATCCCCTGATGCGAGTCGACAGCCTAGAGATGACCGATGTGCACCGTGCACAGCTTGCCGAATGCATCACCGCGTTGCCAGACGGTGCCCGAGTTATCGTGACGCATGGCACAGATACCATGACCACATCAGCGCAATACTTGGGCCCTGTCAGCTCGAAGACCGTCGTATTCACTGGCGCACTGCAACCCGCTGCGTTCAGGGACTCAGATGCGATTTTTAATATTGGCTGCGCGCTAGGCGCGGTTCAAATGGCAGATTCAGGTGTGTTTATTGCGATGAACGGGCGGGTATTTACCGCCGCTGGTGCGACCAAGAACTTATCTAAAAATCGTTTCGAAGATATCTGAGCCTGCGGTTGCAGTGACGCTGGCACGCCGCGCAGCGGCTCAGTATCAGTCAGGAAAACGCGCAGATTGAGTTGTTGGCGAGCTGACGGTGTTTACGCAGGCCACACAGCAAATCATTGCTTGTCAAATAAGTGGGCCAATTCGGTTTTTAACGAGCTCACATGGCTGAAACGCCACTCAGCTACGCATAGACTTCCGGCTCTAATCGTCTCATTTCAGCTTCAATCCACTCTCTCACTTGCCCCATCAACTGATCTGGATCACCGCCCTTGCACTCAATCGGCTCTCCTATCACAACGTCAATAAGACCCGGCGTCATCGCAAAAGAGGCCCGACGCCAACATCGACCAGACGTGACCGCTATCGGTACGATCACTGCATCAGTTTCAACGCCCAAGCGGGTTGCGCCAGACTTATAGACCGGATCCGCACCGCGTGAGGTGCGCGTACCCTCGGGAAACATCACGATCCAAGTACCCTGGTCCATGAGTATTCTACCCTGCTCTGCGACCTTACTCCATGCCTCTTTGCGCTTAGATCGATCAATATAGATCATATCTA
>DOVB01000176.1 GCA_003520285.1 Halieaceae bacterium | reverse complement strand
GTCTCTGTTTGCAAGGGCGGCAGGTCAATAATCGGTGGGCAAATTGATTTGCTATAAGGGAACCAGTGCAAGCCAACCGATTTAGTGGTTGGCGCAAAGTACTTCATGATACTTCGAGTGAGAGGGTTGGCACCGGCGGTGGGGGTGGCGCCATCGAAGGCATACTGGTGGCCAATACCAATGGTTTCTCTGCCTCTGAGTTTGCCCGCCCAGGCGGTGACCGGTTCGTAATCGCTAATAATGAGATCGTACTGGGCCAGTCCCAAACCGATGACATCGCGAATGAACGTTAATGCGTGTGCGTCGCGAAGCGTATCACCGTAGTGAATTGCACCATCGCGAGACGCAAAGGTGAGACCCCGCCGCCACTCCCAGTTGCCAAAACACTCCATATCATTGAATCGGTGCTGTGAACGCCCAGAAAACAACCAGGTCACCTCAATGTGAGGGAAGTTCGCCAGTTCTTTGGCAATCGCGCGCGCCCTGCTGATATGGCCCTGCCCTGTACCTTGCACACCATAGAGAATTTTCATGTGATGAGCCCCCAATAATGTGCGTTGATAAACGCAGTTGAGCCGCCGATTAGGGCCCCTGCAGCGACGTCACCTGGGAAGTGGACACCGAGTACAACTCGGGATAAGGCGACACTTGTTGCCCACATCAAAAGGCCGACCAAAGGTCCGCCGATACACAGACTGAGCAAGGTTGCGAGAGCGAATGCCGCCGAGCTGTGGCCACTGGGGAACGAGAACTTGTCGGAGGCTTTAATTAAGCTCGAGAATGAATCGAACTTATCGGCTGGCCGCAGTCGCTTCAAGGAATTCTTCATGGGCCAATACAGGGTGCGCTCTAGGGCCATGGTCGTTATCAGCGCTGGCACGATGACCTCTGGAAGAGGGTGCAAAACGAGTAGGAGCACCGCGGCTAACACATGCAGACTTCCATCTCCGGTAGCCGAGATGGCACGTGCTGTTACAGCCCAATTATTTGACCGCGTGACGCCCACTATTTTTTCAAACAGTGTGTGATCAACGCGTTGCAGGCTTGCAAATATTTTCATACTGTCACATTGAAACTTTGATGTGGCATTTCGATGAAAGTTTTTTGGAATTTTTATGACAAGGGCCGAACTTTGGCGCTTTGGAGGCCTAAAATTCGACCAGAAGCAGAAGGAACCGCTGTGGTAAAGGCACCCATGGATCGGCAGTGCCTTGGAGAATCAATCAACCGAGCAGGACGGCCGGTGCGAAGTCTTCTTTTAAATCTGACGTATCGGGGCTGTTGTCGCGGTGTTTGGCTACCACTCACCGGTGTTGGGCATTGATAGCCACGGCTCTGCCGGAGGTAGGGCCTCACCCGCTTGCAGGAGCTCAACCGAGATGCCATCGGGTGATCGCACAAAGGCCATGTGACCATCGCGGGGTGGGCGATTAATGGTAATGCCGGCCGCGTGTAAGCGCGCACAGAGGTCATAAATGTGATTGACTCGGTAAGCCAAGTGGCCAAAGTTGCGCCCACCTGAATACGCTTCAGGGTCCCAATTGTGGGTAATTTCGATCAAAGGCGCCTTGCGTTCTTGAGCGAGTACAAGGTCATCGGGGGCGGCTAAAAAAACCAGCGTGAAGCGGCCCTGTTCGCTGTCGTAACGATTGACCTCGACTAAACCAAGGAGGTCACAAAAAAAGGTGAGTGTCGCCTGAAGATCGGTGGCACGAATCATAGTGTGTAAATATTGCATGATGATGGGTCTCAGTGTGATGAAAGGAATTGCTTGATCGTATCTCGATAGCTGCGGCTCACTTTCAGTTTGGTGCCATTACTGAGCGAGAGGGTGTACTCGCCGTTGGTCAAAGCTTGTGCGCCGCGGATGAGCTCGGCATTAACAATGGTGGAGCGGTGCACTCTTAAAAACTGTGCGGGGTTCAGCTTGTCGCTCAGCTGACGCATGGTGATGCGCATAATGTGAGTGGCTCCGTTGGCATGCACGCACATGTAATCGCCGGCAGCATCAACCCATTCGATGTCTGCTACGCGAACCAAACTGATATCACTGCCATCTTTAATAGCTAATTTTTCTGGCCAGTTGTCGGTGCTCGTCGCGGGCTCATCGCTAAACTCGGCGGGGTGTTTCACAGTCGCTGTCATCATCAGATCGAGCAGTGCTTGCTTTGAGTCCTTGGTGTCCTCGAGGCTCAGACGCTGTGCTGCTCGATTGACAGCCTCTGCTAAACGGTCTGACTCCACTGGTTTTAATAAATAGTCGATCGCGTGCACTTTAAACGCATCCACCGCGTATTGGTCGTAGGCGGTGGTGAAAATGATCAGTGGCAAATTATCGCCCTGCAGCTTTTCGAGCAACTCAAAACCACTCATACCGGGCATTTGGATATCTAGAAAGACCAGATCAGGGCTAAGTTCAGAGATCATCTCGCAGGCTTCAAACCCATTGCTTGCTTCACCCACAATGGTGACGCTACCGAGAGCATCCAATCTATGTTTCAGGCCGCGACGAGCAAGTGATTCGTCATCGACGATGAGTGCAGTAAGGGTCATGGTGTTTCTCCCTGAATGAAGGGTAGGTTGATCGTCACGGTGAGGCCTTGTGGTGGTGTGGCGCTCAATTTAAGGCTCTGTTGTGTGCCGTAAAGCGCTTTTAACCGCTCGCGGCAGTTCTCGATACCGACACCACTGCCTTTCGGCGATTTCCCGTGGCTAAAATCAAGGCCGGGTCCATTATCCGACACGATTAATTGGAGTTGGCCGTCATCTTTATGGGCGCTGATCCCGATCGAGCCCCCTTTGACACATTGACTGATGCCATACTTGATCGCGTTCTCAACCAAGGGTTGCAGAATCAACGAGGGTACTTTTGCCTTTCTTACGTCAGGATCGATTGAGAACAATAGAGTTAGGCGATCACCAAATCGAACTTGCTCGATATCCAGATAAAGTTTAATCGCAGCCACTTCTTGCTCTACTGTGACTTGAGCCATCGGGTCGCTTTCTAGGGAGTGGCGCAGAAAACGAGACAAGCGATCGATCATGTCCGCAGCCAGCGATGTATCTTTGTCTAATACGAGGGTTGAGATGGCATTCAGTGTGTTGAACAAAAAATGCGGATTGAGTTGGTATCGCAACATCTTAAGCTGTGCTTGATTAGCTTCTGCTGTTGCCGATAAGGCCCTCGCTTTGGCATCTTGCAACAAAATATAGTATTTGATTCCGAAGTACAGAGCGCTCCAGCCCAGCATGACCCACGCGGCCGAGATGGCACCCTCAAGGTAGGAGTAAAAGGCGGCACTGGACTCAATACCAAAGGCATCTCTTTGCTCGGGAAAGAGTGTAAAAAAGACCCATGTTCGGGCCATCATCCATACAACGCCGGCAA
>DOVB01000162.1 GCA_003520285.1 Halieaceae bacterium | reverse complement strand
GCCAAAATGATGATGGAAGACAATCTTTGGGAACAGTTTGGAACGCCCGATTACGGCATGGCTCTCCATGTGTCGGCACAAATACCGAGTGGAAAACTGGCGGTCAGTACCAGCGCGATGCATTCCGGTGCTGACACCGTTGATATCGCCATTACCGGCGTCGGCGCTCATGGTGCAAGCCCGCATGCGGGTATTGATCCAGTGGTTTTGGGATCTCAAATCGTGCTCGCGCTGCAAACCTTGGTCAGTCGGGAATTGCCACCAAGAGAGCCCGGCGTAGTGACGGTTGGCTCATTCCATGCAGGTACCAAGCACAATATCATTTCGGATTCAGCGCATCTTCAACTGACTGTCCGGAGCGAGGATCCAACCAGTCGAGCACTACTCTTGCAGGGCATAGAGCGTATTGCAGAGAATATGGGACGAGTGGCAGGGTTGCCCGAAGATAAGCTGCCCGTCGTCACGGTCAGTCACGAGAGTGTGCCACCTACGGTCAATGATGCCCCCTTGACTCTCCGACTCCGAGAAGCGTGGAGTGAGGCATTGGGCGCTGCTGTGTTTCATGAAGAAAAGCGTTTGGGAATGGGTGCCGAAGACTTTGGTTTCTTCACCGAGTCACCTTACGTCCCGAGTACCTATTTTGCGGTGGGTGGTACCCCACAAGCTGCCTTCGATGCTGCAGCTGCGGGAGGGCCACCGGTACCATCGCATCACTCGGCGCTCTTTAAAATCGATCCGGCAGCTTCGGTAACCTTGGGCGTAGAGGCCACGGTGATCGCGCTGATGGAATTACTGGGCGATGACTGACCGTCAAGTGTTGCCGATCAAGCCCGCTGCGACGGTGGCGCTCATTCGCGCCGGTGAGTCAGGTATCGAGACGCTGCTGTTAAGACGCAACAAAGCGCTCGCCTTCGCCGGCGGTGCCTGGGTTTTTCCGGGTGGTGCAGTCGATCCAGCCGATCTTGATCAAGGCGAAGGCGATCTGGAGCGTGCGGCGCGTATTGCAGCGTGTCGAGAAGCTCAGGAGGAGTGCGGTCTCTTGGTGCAGGAAGATCAGTTGTATCAGGTGAGTCATTGGACCACGCCCGAGGGTGAACCGCGCCGTTTCTCGACGTGGCTATTTGTTGCGGCGCTCACCGATCATTCCACTGTCAGCATTGATGATGGCGAGATTCATGAGGCGCGCTGGCTGTCCTTGCAAGAGGTGTTTGCGCAGCATGATGCTGGTGAGTTGCCGATGTTGCCGCCGACGTATATGACTCTGCAAGCGCTCGAGAAGTTCAGCACTGTCGAGCAAGCGCTGGCTGCCGTGAGCGTCGCTACGCCAGTGGTTGTTGAGCCACACGGCGTTGCACTCAGTGATGGTTTTGCCGCTTTGTATCCCGGTGATGCCGGGTATGAGTCTTGGGACCCAGAGATTGCGGGTCCGCGCCATCGCACCGAGATCCGCGCTGGCATCGTCCGTACACTGGTGACCGATTTGCCACCCGAGATTCCGCGACTTGACCTGATTGAATAGCGCTTATGAATCAGTCTCTTTACCCAATCTGGGATTTGCTGCAGCGTTTGTCACATTGGTGCTACCCCATTCTGATTCTGTTCAGTTGGTGGACAGCCGAGAATGCGCGAATGGATTGGCATTCGGTTTCGGGATACTGTCTGCTGACACTGGTTCTGTGGCGTATCTATTGGGGTTTCAAGGGCTCACACTACGCTCAATTCAAACGTTTTGTGCCATCGCCCAGAGCGATTGTTCAGTACCTGAAGGGAACCTCAGGACCCTATCTGGGGCACAATCCTTTAGGCGCTCTGTCAGTCCTGGTGTTGCTGACACTCCTCTTGGTGCAGAGTGTGTCGGGTCTGTTTAATACCGATGATCTATTTTTAGACGGGCCCTTGGTCGTTTTCGTCACTGATGCCACAGTGGCGTGGGCGAGTGAAATCCACGAGTGGAGCTGGCTGCTACTGCAGGGCTTCATCGTGCTGCACTTGCTCGCTATTGCGTTCCACCAGTTCTACAAAGGCGAGCGGTTAATTCAAAAAATGCTGTTTGGGCGGTGGTTAGTGCGAGAGAGTGAAATAGCGTCAAACAGTACCTTGCGGGGTGTCATCGCGCTGGCTGTAGTTATTGGACTGGTGGTGGGCATCGGGTGGCTCATACCTGAACCCGAGCCCACGATGTGGTGACCTAGTAGAGATAGTCTTTGGCTTTATAATCGTCGTGACAGCCTTTGCAGCTCTGCCCAACAGAACCCACGGCCTTTGCAACATCAGCGCGAACCCCTTGCGCCTCGGCCAGTTTGTTCACCGCAGATCCCATTGCTTCGAATTTTGACGCAAAGTCATCACGATTCTGCCAGATCTCGGGTTTGGCACGCGTCGTCCCTTGTTCGCTTCCCTCGGGGAACGCCTTGGTGACATCGATCGATGCCAGAGCGACCAAGTTATTAGCGCGTTCGATGACGGCTTGGTTGTCGTAGCTGACCTCACCTTTCACCATTTGAACGATCGCACCAAAATTCGCGCCGATCAGCGCAAAATAGGACTGGCGATAACTCTGGGCAGGCTCTTCTTTTACTTGATGAGCCATGGTGCTGATGCTCATGAGGCTCATTGCAATGGCAAGTGACGCAATTTTTAGTGACATTTTCTACTCCTCACTACTCGTTGGTTGAGTCATTCAGGTAACAATATTTGCGCTGAATCATGATCTTATCGACCCAATATGCTGCGGGCCACCAGTTCACGCATGATTTCACTCGAGCCGCCATAGATGCGCTGGATCCGAGCATCAGTGTAAAACCGTGAAATGGGATACTCAGTAATGTAGCCATAACCGCCAAACAGCTGTAAGCAATCATCGATCACCTTGCACTGCATCTCACATGACGCCAGCTTTAGCATTGCGGCATCATCAGCGGTTAAACTGCGGCTCGCGTACTGAGTGGCGCACTGCTCATACAGGGCTCGATTTAGCGCGATTTCTGTTTTGACGTCGGCGAGCTTAAACCGAGTGTTTTGAAACTGTGCAATGCTCTGACCAAACGCTTTTCGATCCTTAACGTAGTCAATGGTAAGCTTGAGTGCGCCTTCGGCCGAGGCAACGGCTTGAGCAGCGATCCCGAGTCGTTCTCGAGGCAGCTCTTGCATCATGATCACGAAGCCTTTATTGACTTCGCCGAGTAATGCCGCTGCTGGTAGTCGCATGTCTTGAAAGAATAGCAGCGCTGTATCAGACGCATGTTGCCCAATTTTATCGAGTTTTTTGCCACGCTCGAACCCAGGCAGGCTGGTATCCACCAGAAACAGCGATGTGCCTTTGGCGCCTTTGCCGGGGTCTGTGATTGCGGCCACGATCACCAAATCCGCGTGCATACCGTTGGTGATAAAGATTTTGGATCCGTTGAGAATCCAGTCGTCACCGTCTCGAACCGCATTGGTTTTAATGCCTTGCACGTCGCTACCGGCGCCGGGCTCGGTCATACCTAATGCGCCGACAACTTCACCGGTGACCATTTTAGGCAGCCAGTACTCTTTTTGCTCATCAGAGCCGTGATGGGTCAAGTAGGGTGCGACGATATTCGAGTGGATGCCATACCCTGAGGCAAAGCCTCCAAAACCCATATCTGAAAGTTCCTCGATGAGCGCCAAAGTGACCTCAGGGCCAGTGCCAGCGCCGCCGTAGACTTCATCGACATCGGGGCACAAGAGTCCAGCGGCACCGAGGGTGTTCCACAGTGTACGTGGCACCATTTTCTCGTGTTCCCACTGGTCATAATAGGGCGTAATCTCGGCATCGAAAGCGCGTCGTGCCATATCGCGGAATAAGGTTAACTCGTCAGTTTGCATTGCTATCTCCTTTTGCTGAGGTCGATGTTAGCCGCCCCTTTAGGGTAAGGCAAACGGATTCGACGCAATCGGCGACCCACTCACTGAGAGTCGGCGTTAATGCGGCCGGTCCGAGCAGCGTATGCTAAGCCTATGACATGAAGAGAGAGAATCCGTGGTCTCGACCACTGTGCAAAATCGCCGTTACTGATACACTTCTAACAAGCACAATAACAATGGAGAAGAACCGAATGCGACAATACACTCAATTTTATATCAATGGGCAGTGGGTCAGTCCTTCTAATGTGCCTGTCTGCGACGTGATCAACCCCGCAACCGAGCAGGTGGTTGCGCAGATCAGTCTCGGCACACAAGCCGATGTCGACGCCGCAGT
>DOVB01000082.1 GCA_003520285.1 Halieaceae bacterium | reverse complement strand
GTAATGAAGTCACTCCGCGCGAATAAAGACGCGAGTGCATCCGCTTTCTCAACTTGGCTACTTAAACGCCACGCTGCTTCTACCGACAGTGCTGGATCGTAACCGATCACTCGCATACCCAGTTGCAACGCCATGTCAGCCACCAACGAACCGATCGCTCCAAGACCCACTACACCTAGTGTTTTGCCAGCAACCTCGGTTCCTTTAAAGCGTTTCTTCTCCGCCTCCAACAGCGCGTTCAAAGCCGCCTTATCCTGGTGATCTGTGAGTGTATCGACCCAATTAACACCCGCAATAATGCCTCGAGATCCTAGTAAGAGTGCCGTAGCGACTAGCTCCTTCACTGCGTTCGCATTGGCACCGGGGGAGTTAAAGACAGGAATGCCACGCCTCGAGCAGATATCAACTGGAATATTATTGGTACCTGCCCCTGCTCGACCGATCGCAAGTACGGAAGACGCGATATCATCTTCCTGAAGCTTGTAGCTGCGCAGTAGAATTGCGTCTGGCGCAGTGAACTCACTGGCGACTTCGTACTCGGGTCGAGGAAGTCGATCTAAACCTTTCACTGAGATGGCGTTTTTTGTTAATACCTTATAGGGCATAAAAGCCTGTTCCTTGTTGCTGAAAGTTATGACTCAAAATTGTTGGTGCGACTCAATAGCAGCGATCATTGATAAACCTGAATCTCAGCCTCTGCCTCCAGTGTCGCTGCGACAGCGCCTTGCGCAATCCGTTGTAATAGGCGACGCTGCGCTTGTTGCGAACGCTCTAAGGTTGTCGCACCCAAGCGCTCTTCAGAGCCCGCCTTCACGCGGAACAACTGGAACAAAACGGCGTCACCATTCGCCAGCAATTCATAGCGAGCCAGTGGCAAGTCGTTTGCGGGTGCGCTAAATACCGCACCTACCCAATCGCGGTCCATTTCGCCGCTTTGACGGTTAGCATCAATCACCACCTGCCACTCAAGGCCCTCTCGTTGCGCCAAAGACTCGAGGTCGACACCCTGAGAGAGCTCTGCCGCTAATCTGTCAGCCAATTGTGCTAAGGCATCGAGCTCCGCTTGGTACTGCAGAGTCGCCTGAATATCCTCTCGCACTGCATCGAGTTCAAGTGCAGCCGGCGGAAAGTGCTCGGTCACTCGCAAAGCTACAAACTCGTCTTCAGAGATCTCAAGGACATCACTATTGTAGCCATCCACCACTAGCGCCTCGGAGAAAACCGCATTCATTACCGCTTCATTTGCAAAAACACCCTGTTGCTCGGTGCGCGATAGCTTTTCGGCGCTCAACACCGTTAAACCGAGCTCTGCAGCAGGATCAGACAAGTTGGGAGCGGTGTAGGCTAAGTCTCGCAGGCGTTCAACCTGCGACACCAATCGACGCCGTGCGTCGCTCTCAGCTAACGCGACCTCGAGTTGCCCACGCATTTCCTCAAAACTAGGCGGCTCCTCTGAGCGGCGATCAGTGACCAGTAAAAAATGAGTGCCCGCGTCTGTCACAACGGGCCCCGAGATTTCGTTAAGCTCGAGTGAAGCGATTGCGTCTTCCATCGGCTGGGGGAACAATTCACCGTTGGTATAGCCAAGATCCCCGCCATCTGAACTTGAGCCAATATCGTCTGACTGAGCTAGAGCAACATCAGCAAAGCTCTCGCCACTATTGAGCGAGCTCGCTACACGCTCGACTCTTGACGCGTATTCTTCACTGGATTCATCGTCGGCCTGAATCAATAACACGTGTGAGACTCGAGTTTCACTCTCATAGGCATAGTCGTTTATTTCAAGCTCATACGCCGCCCGCAGGTCGCCTTCATCCACAGGCTCAAAATAATCGTCGGATTTGAGATGCAGATAATTCACAGAAACCCGCTCTTTAGAGGTAAAAGCATCCGCGTTCGCCTCAAAATACTGAACAATGTCAGACTCACTCACCACCACCTGATCAGTCACCTTGCCGCGTGGAATCATGGCATAGCGCACACTGCGCTGCTCGCCGTTAACCAGAGCTAGCACGTCACGTTCGAGTGGGGTAGTAAGCTCACTGTCTAGTAAACCAACAGTCAGTTGGCGCACCATCTCATCTGACTTCAGCGCTTCTTTGAACGAGAGAGGCGTAAACCCGGCCATTGCGAGCGACTGCGTGTAGAGCTCTGGTGAGAACACACCATCGATTTGAAAACTGGGAATCGAGGCCACTAATTCACCCAGTAGCTTATCACTCGCAGTGAGACTCCAAGAGGCCGCCCATTGCTGCTGCAAGCGCGTTGCGATGATGCCCTGTAACGCCTGCTGAGTCAGCTGCTGCTCATCAAACAACTCAGGTCTGAAGTTATCGCCTAACAGCTCTGCCAAGCTCTGCTTCTGTCGAGCTACAGCTTGTTGCACTTCGAAAACACTGACTTTCTCGCCGTTGATCTCGGCCACCGAATCATCGCTACCACCCAACAAAATTGATTCGACGCCAAACAGCGCAAAGGATAAAACAATAAGGCCAATTATTACTTTAAAAACAGGGCCTTTCGCGCCACTTCTAATGTTTTGTAACATGATTTCTCGAGTCCGTTATACAAAAAAAGCGCACTTGCAAGTGCGCTCTTTTACGGTGCCTTGCAAGCCGGTATCGGCTCTATGCCGGGGGCGTAAGGATACCAAGCTTACCGGGAGTCTTACTAGCTATTTACTGCATCTTTAAGGGCTTTACCTGCTTTGAAGCTAGGTACATTAGCTGCTGCAATTTGGATCTCAGCACCTGTTTGGGGATTTCGCCCAGTCCGCGCTGCACGTGGCTTCACTTGGAAAGTACCAAACCCGACGAGAGAGACTTGATCGCCTTTCTTCAATGCGCCTGTTACAGATGATACGACTGCATCTAATGCACGACCCGCAGATGCTTTTGAGATATCTGCCGACGCTGCAATGGCGTCTATTAATTCACTTTTATTCACGCTGTTCCCCTTATGGATAGATTCTTTTGTACGGACTCACGTCCGGCGTCGTCAACGCTAGCCTGTAGTCTGAGACAGAACAATCGGCATTGCGATATACTGCTTTTGGCGTTTGCAAAACCGGCTTAAAGACCCAAATCTCGGCAGTTTTAAGCCCTTGCACGCCAACATCTCGACTGTATAACACAGAGCCGAGCTTGGTCAACAAAGTTCTGCTAATGAGGCTTAATCCGCTCCTCACCAACACTGCGATCATCTTTATTCTGCTGAGCAATAGAGTCCAGAAATGCCTCATCAGTGAGCGGCTCGGGATTCCGTTCGAGGGCAATATTGAGAACCTCATCGACCCACTTCACGCAATGAATTTTCAGCGCACCTTTGATGTTGTCCGGCACTTCCTGCAGATTTCGTTCGTTCTCAGATGGAATGATCACTGTTTTAATGCCACCTCGACGAGCGGCAAGTAGTTTCTCTTTCAGCCCGCCTATCGGGAGCACTTCACCTCGCAAGGTGATCTCGCCAGTCATCGCAACATCGGATCGCACCGGTATGCCCGTTGCAACCGACACCAAGGCCGTGCACATTGCGACACCCGCACTAGGGCCGTCTTTCGGGGTCGCACCCTCGGGAACGTGAATGTGCAAATCGTGCTTGTCGTAATAGGTTGCTGGAATTCCTAAACCTTGGGCCCGACTCCTTACGACCGTGGTGGCCGCTGCAATAGACTCTTGCATGACATCGCCTAAAGACCCTGTCTTGATGTGACGCCCTTTGCCGGGTACAGCCATCGCCTCGATCGTAAGTAACTCGCCTCCCACAGAGGTCCATGCCAAGCCAGTCACTTGGCCAATCTTATTCTTCTCGTCTGCGACACCAAAATTATACTTTCGAACCCCCAGCAACTCGTTAAGATCCTCTGGGCCTATATCTCGGCTACCTTGTCGCTCGCCCAACGCCAGCGATTTGACGACCTTGCGAGCCAGTTTGGCAAGCTCTCTCTCGAGCGAGCGCACACCTGCTTCTCTGGTGTAGTATCGGATGACATCCAACAACGCCGCCTCAGAAACAGACAGTTCGCCTGCTTTTAGCCCGTTCACTTTGAGTTGCTTGGGCAGGAGATAGCGAGTGGCAATGTTCAGTTTTTCGTCTTCGGTATAACCGGGGATTCGAATGACTTCCATACGATCCAATAAGGGGCCCGGGATGTTCATGCTGTTCGAAGTACACACAAACATAACATCGGAAAGATCGTAATCGACTTCGAGATAGTGATCGTTAAACGCATGGTTTTGCTCTGGATCGAGTACTTCAAGCATTGCCGATGCAGGATCTCCACGATGATCCATGCCCATTTTGTCGATCTCATCAAGCAAAAACAGAGGATTCTTGACGCCAGCTTTGGCCATCTTCTGTAACAGTTTGCCGGGCATAGATCCGATGTAGGTGCGCCGATGCCCGCGAATTTCAGCCTCGTCTCTCACTCCACCCAAGGCCATTCGAACAAACTTGCGATTCGTGGCTCTGGCAATAGACTCGCCCAACGACGTCTTACCAACACCAGGAGGCCCCACTAAACACAACACAGGACCCTTCACCTTCCGGACCCTCTTTTGAACTGCCAAGTACTCTAGAATGCGATCTTTCACTTCGTCGAGACCGAAATGATCCGCCTCTAATACGGCTTGTGCACGCTTCAGATCGTGCTTCACTTTGCTGCGCTTAGACCAAGGGACACTGACCATCCAGTCTATGTAGCCACGGACTACAGAGGCTTCAGCTGACATCGGCGACATCATTTTAAGTTTAGATAACTCAGCATCGACTTTGTTTTTTGCCTCAGTCGGCATATTTGCCTGCTGCACTTTCTTTACGAGCTCATCCATTTCGTTGGGGACGTCGTCAAGATCACCCAATTCCTTCTGGATCGCCTTCATTTGCTCATTCAGATAGTACTCGCGCTGCGATTTTTCCATTTGCTTTTTGACGCGGCCTCGAATTCGCTTCTCGACCTGAAACACGCCCAGTTCGGCATCCATCAAACCCATCAGATGTGCCCCGCGTTGGCCGACATCTGCAAACTCTAACAGCGCTTGCTTCTCTTCTATCGAGACCGAAATATGTGCTGCCATGGTGTCGAGTAGACGACCTACGTCTTCTATGCCACTCAGAGACGACAATACTTCGGCGGGCACTTTCTTGCTGGTGGTTACATATTTTTCGAACAGTTCAGACGCTGCTTTGTGAAGGGCATCTGCCTCTACGTCCGAGATCTCCTCTGCATCCACTTCTCTGCAAGTTGCCATCGAAAAACCCAATGACTCATCGATTCGACTCACTGCCGCACGGTAATCCCCTTCGACCAACACTTTAATGGTGCCATCGGGGAGTTTAAGCAACTGCAGAATGCTCGCGACCGTGCCTGTAGTGAACAGATCACTTTCGCCGGGATCGTCGTTATTGGAATCGCGCTGTGCCACCAGCAGTACCTGCTTGCCATGATTCATTGCGTATTCAAGGGCTTCGATCGATTTTTCGCGACCGACAAAGAGCGGCAAGACCATGTGGGGATAAACCACCACGTCTCTCAGAGGTAATAAAGGGAATACCGTGACTGAATCAGTAGTCATACTCGCGCTCCAAATTGCCAAATCTCGACTATGAGATGGGGTCTGCGGCCCAAAATTGCAAGGGCCGCACTATTAATCGTCAGCAGCGCCAACTCTTTGAGCGGGTTCGTTGTTTTGATATACCAGAAGCGGCTCAGACTCGCCGTTGATCACAGACTCATCAACGACAACCTTAACAACGTCTTCTCGCGAAGGAATACTGTACATAGAATCGAGTAGCACGCCTTCAAGAATAGACCGGAGTCCACGCGCGCCCGTTTTTCGGTCCATCGCTTTACGAGCGATCGCCTCTAACCCATCTTCGCGGAAATCGATCTCGACGCCTTCCATCTCAAATAAGCGCTTATACTGCTTTGTCAGGGCATTCTTGGGCTCTGTCAGAATTTGCACCAGCGCTTGAACATCGAGCTCTTCGAGCGTTGCAATGACAGGAAGCCTTCCAACGAACTCTGGAATCAATCCGTACTGCACTAAATCATCGGGCTCTAGGTCGTGAAGCATTTCACCGAAATCTTTCTTCTGCGCTTTGCCTTTCACTTCAGCATTAAACCCGATACCACCCTTGTCGGACCGATTACTGATCACTTTATCGAGACCTGCAAACGCACCGCCACAAATGAACAGAATATTCGAGGTATCAACCTGCAAAAACTCTTGCTGAGGGTGCTTACGACCGCCTTGAGGTGGCACCGAGGCGACTGTGCCTTCAATCAGCTTTAGGAGAGCCTGTTGAACGCCTTCACCAGATACATCACGAGTAATCGATGGGTTATCTGACTT